>WJJI01000033.1 GCA_014729795.1 Candidatus Moraniibacteriota bacterium | reverse complement strand
GTTTATAATAATTATTTCATAATTTTTTTTAAGTTTTGCGAATTTTTTTAATCCCAAAGCAAAATAAACCCCGGCAAAACCGGCTCCCAGAATGATTATTCTCTTGGGAGAATTATTATTATTTTTGCTAAAAAACATCTTTGTTATAAACTAAAAAGCCATAAAAAAAATAAAAATATTAAACTTACGCCGACCATAAGCTTATATTTTTTATAAAATTGATCATGTAGGGTTATTTTCCATCAACTTTTTCTTTTTAAAATTTTAAAGGGTTTATCATTTTTCAGTTTTACACCTTCAATTTATAGCTTTTTATTCAAACAACTCGGTGCTTAAATATTTTTCCCCTCTGTCGGCAAAAATAGTTACAATATTACTGCCTTTTTTAGCGACTTTGGCCACTTCACCGGCCGCCAACATAGCCGCCCCACTACTCATTCCTACAAAAATCCCCTCCTGTTTAATAATTCTTCTGACCTCTTCAAAAGCCTTATCTGTTTGAACGCAAACCACTTTGTCAATTTTTTTTCTATCATAGATAGAAGGAACAACCGCTTCTTTCATATTTTTTAAACCCTGAATAAAATGACCTTTTTCCGGTTCGGCACTTACGATTTTAACTCTGGGGTTGAATTTTTTTAAAAAAGCTCCCACCCCCATCAAGGTCCCTGAAGTTCCAATAGCGGCTACAAAATAATCCACCTTGCCTTGAGTCTGCTTCCAAATCTCTTTGGCAGTTGTCTTATAGTGCGCGATTTTATTATGATCATTGGAAAACTGGTCCGGACAATAATATTTAGTCGGGTATTCAGCCAGTAGCTCCCTGGCTTTGTTTATGGCTCCATCAGTTCCTTTATCAGCGTTGGTAAGAGTCACTTTGGCCCCAAAAGCTTGAATCATTTTTCTTCGCTCAATGGAGACCGCTTCGCTCATTACAATTTCCACGGAGTAACCCCTGATCGCTCCGATCATGGCCAAGGCAATCCCGGTGTTGCCGGAGGTGGCTTCAATAATGGTCATGCCTTTTTTTAATTCTTTATTTTTAATAGCCTCGTTTATCATACGAAGTGCAATTCTGTCCTTAATACTCCCCCCGGGATTAGCTCCCTCGATTTTGGCAAAAATATTTACTTTGGGATTGGGATTGAGTTTATTGATTTTAACCAAAGGAGTATTTCCGATGGTTTCTAAAATATCGGAAAAAATCATAGCTGATTTTGAATAATTTTTATAAGTTTTTTTAAATGACTTTCTTTAATAGCCGGAAAATTAGCGATTCTAAAAGTATAAGGCTTTAAATCTCCATAACCTTGGCCTAAAATTATCTTTTGCTGGGTGCAAAAAGCATGAATTTTTTCAATTATTTGCGGTTCGGCTTCTAAACAAACACTGAAAATTGATCTGACTTTTTTATCTTTTACAAAAAAATCAAATTTAGAATTTTTAAAAACAAATTTTTCAATAATTCCGTACTTTTTTAAAGCTCTGGAATAATTTTTTCTTACCCCGCCTGTTTTGTTCCAGCGCCGCAATTTCTTAGCCAAAAGGTAAATATTTAAAACATTGGGGGTTTGCGGAGTTTGATATTTTTCCTTCATTTTTGACCAAAGATTTTCAAAATAAAAATATCCGGCTTGATTTTTTTCTTTTTTTAAAAGCTCCAAACTTTTTTCATAAGCTTTTTTAGAAACTATCATAATACCCAGACCGGAAGGCAATCCGAAGCATTTTTGAACCGAAAACAGCCAAACATCGGCATCTTTGATATCAGGCTTAAAAGAACCGGCTGAAGAGGTGATATCAACAGCTAAAATTGCCTTGGGGGCTTTTTTGCGAATCAGTTTAATATCGGATTTCTTGCACATAACGCCGGTGCTGGTCTCATTGTGGGTAATCGTAATTAAATCTGTATCTTTTTGAATGCGGGCCGTTTTGAAATTATTCAATTTTCCAAAATCAGCTTTATTTCTAATAACTTTTTTGTGCATTAGTTCGCTGGTTTTGGCAAAAACTTCTGAAAAAACGCCGCAAACAAAATGATAGGATTTTTGCTCACAGCAATTTCCCACACAAAGTTGCATAGCCTCTGTGGCTGAGTTGGTGTAAAAAATTTTATAATCTTTGGGAATATCGAATAGCTCCCTTAATCCTTCAATCGCCTGTTTGGAAATCTTACTAAACTCCCGGCTTCTGTGAGAAAACTCTCCAACTCCTTCGATTATTGAATTACAAATATCCTTTTTGGTGGCTTTGGTTAGCTTAGAAGGGCCAATATTAAATGTAAGCATTTTACTCTTTTAATCCTTTAATTTTATTTAAAGCGTATTTGGGAAGTTTCTTATTAAAAACATCCACCACTTGCTGGGCTACTTGAACCGCCACTCTTTTTTGAGCTTCATAAGTCGAAGCTCCTAAATGGGGGGTACCCACAAAATTTTTAAACTTATATAATTCATGAAAACTTTGAGGTTCCTTATCCCAAACATCCAAACCAACAGCCGCTATCTTGCTAGATCTAAGTCCTTTAACCAAGGCCTTTTCATTGTAAAGCCCTCCTCTGGCGACATTAAGCAAAATCACTCCGTCTTTCATCATGTTAATCTGCTTATGGGAAATCATATTAACCGTTTCCGAAGTTCTGGGAGTGTGAATTGTTATAATATCAGCCTCTCTGATTAAATCTTTCAGGGTTTCTTTTTTCTGAGCTTTATATTTTTCAAATCTTTGATCGCTAACATAAGGATCATAAGCTATCAGCTTAACGCCAAAATTAATCATTCTTTTGGCTACCAAACCACCGATTTTTCCAAGTCCGATAATTCCAATAGTCTTACCGTAAATTTCAAAACCCTTAAATCTTTTTCGGTCCCAATCCCCGGATTTAATAAAAGAATCCGCCCAGGAAATGTTTCTGCAAGCGCAAATCATCAAACCAATCGTATGTTCAGCCGCAGTAATAATATTGGCCCGGGGGGTGTTAGCCACCACAATCCCCTTTTTTTGAGCATATTGAATATCAATATTGTCTGTTCCAGATCCTCCCCTTCCAACCACTTGCAGATTTTTTGCCGCATCCAAAAATTCTTTATCAATCAATGTTTCGCTCCTAACTAAAATGGCATTGTAGTCTTTGATAATTTTTAACATTTCTCTTCTGCCTGTTTTATACTTAACATCATAATCAACCTTGTTTTTTTTAAAAATTTCAAAAGCTTCAGGGGAAGTTAACTCCGCCACTAAAACCTTTTTTCTTTTTTTCTTGTTCATTGCTTTTTGATTTTATTAAATTAAAGCTAATAATAAAACTTTCTTGAAGCAGGAAATAAAAATTAATTGCTTGCGCCGCCTTCGTTTTTGAAAAAATTTTCATTTCATAATTAAAAAATTAAATTTCAATAAATTCATATTTAAATTTTTTGCAATAAAAAAGTTTTTTATAACCATTTTTTTTAAGCTCTCTCAGGCAATTTGAAAAATATTCGCCAACCCTAAAAGCGGTGTGGGCATCGGAGCTTAAGGTTAGGGGAATCTGATTTTTCTTTAAAATTCTAACCAGGTCAAGGGAAGGAAAGGTCTCTTTTATCGGTCTATTCATTCCATTGGTGTTTATTTCAACGCCTAATCTAAATTTTTTTAAAGCTTTAATTATTTTTTTAAAATAAACTTGATCTAAAGGGGTTATATCAAAAAGCTTAATTAAATCAAGATGACAAACAAAATCAAAAAGTCCAGAATCGATTAATTTTTCAATCAGTGAAAAATATTTTTTGAAATATTTACTTTGAGACTGTTTGTTCATTTTTTGCGCGTATAATTTTTCATCCAGATCGATCCCCCAGTTTTTTATCCAATGAACCGATCCGGAAAAAAAATCAAAATCATAGTTTTTCTTGCAGGCCTGGATAAAAGCTTTTATCTCTTTTTCTTTTTTGGGATGATAATCTATTTCCAGTCCAATTAAAATATTTTTATTTTCTTGTTTTAGTTTTGAAAGCGCTTTCAAGTAATCATCTTGTAAACTGTAAATCATTCTTTTTTGCTGCCAGGGATTAAAGTTAATTCTTTCAGCTTCCTTAAATAAATAAGCGTGCTCGCTGAAACCGAAAAATTCCACTCCCCTTTTTTTACCTGTCTCTAAGTAGTCATATAAAATATTCGAACAAATCTTGCTATTTTTTTGCAAAAAATGCAAATGATGATCAACCGGCATAATTGAAAAATTTTTTTATAAAATAGTATTTAAAAACCGATCTGGATGACCGGCTTTGATTTAGGTGAAATTTTATTTTCAAACAAATCAAAACCGCCTACCCAAATAAAGGGTTGTGCTTGCCCAAAAACAAGACCCGAAAAGATTGATTTGTCTTTTTTCCATTCTAAAGAATTGAAAAATTACTAAATACAAATTAACACTTGCGACCCGCTTTGTCAAAAGCAAATTTTGATTATAAAAAGATTTTTTCATCAACCGCGTTTCTTTTTGGCATCTTAATATCTTCCTGGGCTTGTTTTGTGCCGCTATGATTCTTAACATTAATTGAATATCTGCCTTTATCTAAAATAAAAGTATATCGTCCGCTCTGATCACTAATAGCTCTGGCTTGAAATTGACTATCATCATCATAAACTTCCACGAAAGCCAAAGATTGAGGCTTTTTCTGGCTATTCATTATTAATCCCCACTTAGGATTATATACTCCGATGGATCTTAAAAATAAAATAAATAAATATAAAAAAATAACTAAAATATTATACAAGGTCGGATAAAAAATAACTACTCCCATGCTATAAACAAAACCTATCCAAAATAAACCTTCCATAATATTATGAAAATTCTTACTGTTAAACACAGAAGAAGTTTGTGCCCCCTCCTTTAGCATTGGAATAGCCACATCGATTTTACCCTCTTTTTCTAAAATCAATTCTTGATTTTTGGTATAAATCGAATCATACGCCACCCTTAACCTTTCGGCTTGATCTTTATTTATCATCTTATAACCCTTTTTGTGAGCGACCAAAGTGAATTTTCCTTTGGGTACCAAAAAGAAATAAGAGCCGTGTTTATCGGAAGTTTTAGTTTCCTTGGCTTTTCCATCCTCTCCATAGACGGTAACTTGAGTAAAAGATAAAGGCTGACCCGTATTGCCATCATAAACTATCCCTCTCTTGACTTTTTTTCTATGATCAAAAGGAATGCCTATTAAATTTAAAAACTGAGAAGGTGAGTTTAGATTTATACCAATTTGAAATAAAGTCAGTAATGCAACAATAGCGGCAAAAGTCTTGGAAGTAAAAGACCAGGGAAATAATTCTTTTAGCTGATTTACAATTGAATTATTCTGATTAAGGACTTCTTCGAAATCTACTGGTTGATCGTTGTCAAAAATACCGGCAACTGTTGATTTCTGCTCTTTTTGTTCTTTAATATCTGAATCTTTTTTAGGTGTTGGTGTAGGCTCGGGAGTAGGTGTAACGACTTGAGATTCGGGAGTCGGTATGATGATAGGTGAATTTGTTGTGCTAACATATATAGGGTCAGAAATTCCACTGGATCCATTGTCGGTAACTGCTCTGGTTGTTTCTTCCACTTGACCAAGAATAGTTAAATATTTGGTCAAATTGTCTGATTTTACTTTATAAAGCGCATAATCCCCGTCTTCATCTTTTACTTCATATTCTAATTCCTCAACATCTTCACCGTGGTCTTGGCTTTGAATGAATAAAATTTCATCGGCATCAAGATCATTGTCATCCAGCCAATCCATTTCAACCCTTATATAAAAAGTAGCCTTATCCAAACCATCGCTTGAAAAATCAGTGCTGATTTTTAAGTATTTATATATTTCATAAGAGTCATATTCATCATCTAAATCATGTTTAGAGGGTTCGTCTTCATAATACATAACTTGAAATTCTCCCTCTAATTTTTCATCATCCTCGGCTCTTAGCTTGATTTTTTCTAGCCCCGTATCTTGATCATCATCCTTATCTATTTCTTCCGATGACTCTTCCTGAGAGGCTAGAATACAGGTGTCAAAAAACAAAGTTTCATCCTCTGCATCAACTAAATCCAAAAAACCACAATCAATGATAGGGCTGGAAGAGGGTGTTGGTAAGGGAATAGCTGAAGGTGAGGGTGAAGGTATTGGTGTTGGTGCAATGCTTGGAATAGGCGTCGGCGTTGGGGAAGGTAAAGGGCTTGGGCCGGGAATAGGACTTGGACTTGGAGAGGGTAAGGAAAGCGGCAAAATCTCCGTATTTAGATTTGTAACAAATGTTCCGCTTAATCTTCTGGGTTGAAAAGCGTAAGTTCCTTCAGTGGAAGGATTTTGATCAATGACAGTATTATCTAAAATCACTTTAACTATTTGATTGGCGCTAATACTGCTTCCCGGTGTAAGAATTAAAGCCTGATATGGGGATGGATCATAATTAAACCAGCAATCGCAACCATCTGATGCATCACAATACCAGTCATCAGGATCATCGGGAGGATAATAATAATCACAAGAAGCAGCTCCGTTGCAATCCTCATCATCGCTCCACCAGCCGGTTTCAGGATTATAAAAAGTTCCGCCTCCGCAATAAGCCAAACTACCGAATGAAGCTGCGTTGAGAGGGACATTTGTTTCAGGGTCGCTTTCGTTTGTTCTTTGAGTAAAAGAGGTTACATTTGAAGTTGCATCACCAATATCGCTACAAGAAAATTCATTGGGAAATATTATAAAAAGCCGATCAGTGTCAGAGAAAATATCTTCACTAACCACAAACTCAAATTCTGAAGAAACCTCGCTAGAATCAACAAAATAATCACTTAAAGTTACATAACCAATTCCCTGATAATTAATCGTCAGGTCTTCCAATTCCGGATAAGTACCTGCCACTGTGGAAAAAAACTCCACAAAATATTGAATGTATTTTTCTCCATCAGTTACGCAATTATTAGAGGAAATATCATCACCATTATTAATATAGTCACAACTTGTCCAATCAACAACACCGCTCATTGCAGAATCGTTGGAGGTTCTTGCTTTGACTTTTATATCTGTATTGGAAGGTTTATTTTCACTCCAAGCAAGAGTTTCATATTCAGTGCTTATGCCTGTGTTAAAGATTTTTGATTCAAATCTCCCGTAAGGTTCGGAGTTGTTTGTCCATAAATATAAATCCCAGTCTCCTGCTTCGGGACCACCCGCGGCGACACCCAAAATATCTATATCGCCATCTCCTTCAATATCAACAGGGTAATTATCTGTTGCCTCTTCAAAATCATCTTGATTTAAAACATTAATGGGAGAAAAGTTTTCACTACCATCGTTTTCAAGCCAGACAACTGAATGAGTTATGGGATAAGTCCCACATGAACCGGAAGCGATCAAATCATTGTCCAAATCATTATCTAAATCCGCAAAACTTATTTCTCTTGGACAAGCAATATAGTTAGAACCGAAATCAGTTATTTGATGTTCGGTAAAGTTTTCGCTGCCATCGTTTTCAAACCAATAAATATGACTTCCCAAATAGGTCGAAAAAGCCAAATCAATGTCTGTATCTCCATCAATATCTCCGGCATAAGTTCCCCAGGGAGCGTTGACCCCGGTCTTTAAAACATGTTCGGTAAAGTTTTCGCTGCCATCGTTTTTATACCAACTCACATAATCTCCCAAATAAGCACAAGCTAAGAGATCCATTTCTCCATCTTCATCAATATCTTTAGCCAAAACACTGGAAGCTCCATTTACACCAGTAATTATAAACTGTTTAGTAAAATTACCTGATCCGTCATTTTGCCAGAAAATTATTTCATCAGCCGAATCATCACCAATAACTATATCGATTCCATTTTGTTTGTCCAAATCAACCAATTCAACATTAAATCCATTATTTGCGGCACCGTCTAAAGTGTGAGCGGTAAAGTTCTCGCTTCCATCATTTTCATACCAAATTATTTGATGTTTTCCCGTACCAACCACATCAATATCGCTATCACCATCCAAATCAGCCGCTTTTATGGCCAAAGGTACGGGCATTCCATCACCGGGAATAATGGGCAAAACATGTTTGGTAAAATTCAAATTACCATCATGTTCATACCAATCAAAGGTGACATCAAAAAAATTAGCAACCAAAATATCTTTATTGCCATCTTGATTTAAGTCAGAAGATGTCACATCATAACTTAAGGTCGAATCATTTAAATTAATCTGGGTAAAAGTGAAATCCTTTTCAATGGTCACTGAAGCCGGAACCCCGTAACCATCTACAAGCGCATTTTTAAAATAACCGAAGTTAAAGTCCCAATCAGTGGTATCAATAACACTTAAAGATCCGGCTTTGACAAAACTTTTAAAACCAAAGAGACCACCAAATAAAACTAATGTCAAAAAAATGGAAATCCTAATTATAATCTTTTTGTTCATTTTTGATTTTGGTTTTATATTTTATGAACACTGCCAATAAAAGTAGAAACTAAATAGATAAAATTTTACAAATCCTAATTTAAAAATACTATCCTTTTTAAGATTTGTCTAATTCAAATAAGACCTATAAAAAATGGTTTTTATTAATTTTGAGTTTTTAAAAAAATAACATTTTTCAAAACTTTCCAATTCAAAAAAAATATATAATGGCTAAAAAACAAAGATCAATTGGTAAGTTTGCTCTTCCTACCTCATCTTTACCTTATACTTAATATCTTGTTGCGCTTTTATTTGTTTTTTGGCTTTATACTTTCTGTAATATTTTACCAAATAAGGATAACCGGAATGTTTGGCTTTTTTAATTCGATAACCGTCTTTGAATTT
>WJJI01000032.1 GCA_014729795.1 Candidatus Moraniibacteriota bacterium | reverse complement strand
ATTATAAACAGATAAAATGAGCCTAATATAAATTTGGTAGAAAAATAAGGAACAAACCGTTCCCAACTCGTTATTAAAGAATGTCATTTAAGTCACCCAAAAAAATAAGACTGGATTCACATCCCTTTAATGACGAGCTCGGCGGGTGGCAGTACCCTATAAAGTAATTGAAATCGGGGGCTAACTGCCCCCGCTTTTTGTTTATCTAAATTTTAAATTTTCATATTAATTAATATGAAAATCAATATTATTTTTTATTCTGTTGGGATCGACAATTAAGTTTTTCATATCTTTTCTCCCTATGATAATTTTTCTTCTAAGCCCCCTTCGTGGGTTAATCGAAGCTGTTGTTCTTATTTCGTTGTCCTTTATATTTAAATCAATAACTACCTTCGGCCTTATTGTTATTCCATTGGAAGAATTAACATGAACTACGTTTTGTAATAAATTTATGTTGCCAACATATTTTTTTCTTAATTTTTTTGCGATTTCTCTGGCGTCAATTAAGCTGATATTATTTAAATCAAACCCTTTAATTTCCGTATCAAAAATATCAATTATTTTCTTATATCCGATGCTTCTTGCAACTTCTGTGGCTATGGAAGTGGAATATGCGCCTGTGTCTAGTTTGGCTTTTAATTTTTTTTGTAATTCCGTATTTGGGTTTTTAATAATAACATCTTCATAAACTCCTACTACTTTTTTACCGGTAATTTCCTCCACGTCATCTTCAATTTCTCCCCCAAACAAATCTTTACCCACCCTAACTCCTCGACTTGAAGTTTTAATTTTTAATCCCTCTACTCTTCTTAAGCGGTATTTTAGAGGAGCAAGGTTGGCAATCTGGATGGCCAAGCCCGGTCTGGCGTTTAATTCGGCAATCAAAGGCCCCTTATCTCTATCAATCATTATATCAACGCCCAAAAAACCAATCCCGGTATATTTTGCCGATTTAACCGACATTTCTAGAATTTTATTCCAATGAGGAATTTTAATCCCCGATAAAGTCAGTCTGGTATTTGGAACATAATCGATAATATTTTCAGTCTGAGTGGACATATTTTTTATGATAGCCGTTGTTGTCACTCCGGTATTCATATCAATACCGGCGCATATTCCACCCAAATGTAAATTGGCCCTACCTCCTGATTGCCTAGTGGGCAACCTCAACATGGCCATAACCGGCACCATATTAAACACAATTACTCTAATATCGGGTATGCCTTTATAACTGTATGGTTTAAAAAGTTTAAGAATCTGAACTCTTTCTTCAAAAAAAGCCGAATCAAAAACTCCGGAAATTGAATAACCTCCTTCTAAAATAGTTAAAATATGGTTTTTTAAGTCTTCAAGTTTTAAATCTTCTCCGTTTGACCTAACCCAATTACCGTTCTTTTTCCGACCAAAAGCAACAATGATCCCTTCTCCTCCCAAACCCCGATTGGGCTTTAAAACAAAAGAATTGGGCAGACTTTTCCAGTCAAAATTTTCTAAATCCTGAAAGGTTTCAATTTTAGCCAACAAATTGGAAACCCCGAGCTTTTTTTTTATTAAGATTTCTTTAGTTAGCAGCTTATTGTCTGCGATTTGTTTTGCTTTTTTTTTATTGTAAAGCCTAATATAATCCAAATTTCTTGAATTCATCCCCAAAACCCCTCGGCTCATTTTAATAATTTTCAACATTTGATAATAATTTATTCAGCTTATCGTTTTGGAATTTAAATACTTGCAAGAAACGGTAAAGAAGTAATAAGCAATCGGTTCCTATTATGGTTTAATTCAGGACTTGCCAGACTCCCTAATGCGTTGTTTAATAATTTCTCGAAAACGAACATATTCTAAAAAACGTAAGCCGGTCCACTTACCAAGAGCTGCGTTTATAACAATTATGATCAAAATTAACCATGGATAGTCAAGCATTAATTCTTTTAATTGCTCTATGCCAACGATAAAATAAGCCATTATTGATAAAAATAAAGTTTCTAAAGATAAAAAAATTGCGGTTTTGGCTCCCTTCTCTGCCTGAACCGCAATAAATTTCTCCATAATGGTAATCAATATCAACAACGGAAATATCGAAACTGAAGCCAGCCCGGTTCGGTTAAAATATCCGCCCAAAACCAAAACAAATAAAATGGTTATCGAGACTATTGAAATCATTATCGCTACCCTGGGTAAATATAACAAACGAAACTGTTTTAAAATTAACCTGGTTGCCGTACCAATCACCAAAATTACTACAAATAAAAAAACTCCGTATTTTAAACCGGTAAAAAGCAAGGCTATGGCCACAATCGAGGGCGTGTAAATTCCAAAAGCTTTTATTCCTATCACTTGCCTTGCTATCACCATTAAGGTGGCGATTATTGGAAACAAAAGCATCAATTCCACTGTTTCTTTAGGCACTCCCTGATTAATAATAAATTGAATAAAACTATCCATTATTGTTGTCTTAATAATATTTACTCACGTTATGTTAATTATTAGGTATTTTAACCTATATTGCTCAATTCTCAAAGTTTTAGTCTTATTCCGTGTTTATTGGCTAGTAACCCAAACCGCGCTTTCAATAAAAAATTTTCAGCGTAGTTACTGATTTTATTTTTTAGTTAACTTCTCATCAAGCCTGAAGCTGTTTAAATGACAAATCGCGGCCGCAATTGCGTCAGAGGTATCATCAAGTTTAATAGAATTTTGAACACCAATAATTTTCTGAACCATCTTGGTAATTTGATTTTTCTCTGCCTTGCCATAACCTGTTAAGGCTTGCTTTATTTGCAAAGGCGTATATTCAAAGATCATGATATTTTTTTTCCTGGGCACTAAAATCATCACCCCGCGCGCTGAAGCAACCGAGATCGCGGTTTTTGTGTTTTTGAAAAAAAACAAACTTTCAATCGCGCAATGATCGGGCTTAAACTTATCAATCAATTCCTCCAAATCATCGGCTATCTGTACCAGCCTATCACAAAAAGTTGTTTTTGGTTCCGTGATTATACAACCACAATCAACCAATTTTATTTGATTGCCGTTTTTTTCAACTATTCCGTATCCGGCCCTGGCAAAGCCCGGATCCAGGCCTAATGTAATCATTGTGGTTTTGGTATTTAATACGTTTAGCGCTTACCATCTATTTTCCTTATAAGACGTTTACTTAACCCAGTGCCTTTTTTTAATTATCCGGTCTTCTTCGATTTTTTTTTCTTGAATTTTGGTTTTTGCTTGCTTTCTTAACTGGCTTAAATTCTTTTCAGCTAATTCCTTGGCTAGTACCAACAATTGCTCCTTTTTATTTAATTCTGGTTCTTCAATCACTTTTGCAAGCAAAACCTCTAATATCGCTCCCATTTTTGGTCCCGGTTCCATTTTAAGTTCGTTTTTTAAATCATTGCCGTTAATGGCCAGTTTAGCAACGCTTATTGGATCTTTGGAAACCTTTTCAATTAAGTATTCCAGGTGTCTTAGTTTATATGGCTTGGCTTTTGGACATCCGCTGCCAAGTCGATCAGCAATTCTTAAATCAATTAAGTCTTTAATGTTTTCCAAACCGACTTTTTTTATAAGCCTACGCACGCTTGCTTCAGAAACCGTACCTACCTCATAATAAAACATGTGATTTCTAATTAAAAGCTCAACCTTTTGAATTATTTTACCTGAAAACTTCAACCTTCCAAGCATTTTTCTCACTGTTCTTGCTCCAATAACATCATGGTTATAAAAAGTGCTGTTTGGTCCTTTGCCGGATTTTGTCTGAGGCTTAGCGATATCGTGCAACAATGCCGCTAATCTAACTGACAGCTTTTCGCTGGGACAATTTTTTAAGGATAAAAGAGCGTGATCATAAACATTATATATATGGTGAAGGTTTTGTTCAACTCCCACCCCAAGCTCCAGCTCGGGCAATATATTTTTCAATAATCCTAGTTTTCGCAGGGTTTCAATACCTTGAGTGGGCCGGTCTGATTTCAAAATTTTAACCAGTTCATCCCGGATTCTCTCTTGCGCGATTTCTCCTAATAAATACGCGAGTTGTTTTATTGCCTCTTGAGTTTGATTTTCAATCTCAAAATTTAAGCTTACAGAAAACCTTACCGCTCGCATCAATCTTAAAGCGTCTTCTTTAAGCCTGGTTGTTGGTTCTCCAACACATCGAATAATCTTATTATTTAAATCAATCCGACCATCAAAAGGATCCTTAAGATTTTTCAACAGTTTTTCAAGATCAGATTCTTGGTCAACTCCGCCACAATTAATCGCCATCGCGTTAATGGTAAAATCTCTCCTCTTAAGGTCTTGTTGAATTTCTTTAGCGTAGCTTACTCGATCTGGATGTCGAAAATCCGAATACTCTTCTTCTTGCCTGTAAGTGGTTACCTCAACCAGACCGGCGTCTTGGGTTTTAACTCCAACAGTGCCGAATCTATTTTCATAGATACTATCCGGAAAAATCTTTTGAACCGTTTCAGGTAAGGCGTTGGTAGCGATATCCCAATCATCGGGTTCTCTGCTTAAAAACAAATCCCGAACGCAACCTCCTACTATATAAGCCTCAAGCCCTTGTTGATCCAATTTTTCCCCTATTTGCAATACTTCTTTGGCAATAAAAAAATTCGGTTTCATAGAACTTTAAATAGATATGGTTTTTTCTTGTTTCGCTACATCTCTTTTCCTAAAAGCTATGGCTATCCTTTGAAGCAAGGTTAACCTATAGCTAGCCCTTTTTTCAATATGTTTCAGCCTAATTCGGGCCTGATTTTGATTGAAATCTATCACTAAATAGCTCAAATCATAGTAAGGTACGCACACCGAGGGTAACAAGGACCAAGACTTAACAATATGAAAAAACTTATTCCAGGCCCCGCTGTTAGCAATAATCTTGGCTTTTCCGCCAACCTTGGTTTTTTTCAATAATGCTTTATGCGTGTCTCCAAAGATAAAAATATCATAATCTGGGTTAATTTTAAAAAACTGTCTTATCTTAATTAAATAATGGTCTTTAATTCTTTTGATTTCCTGTTTATTAACTTGGATACCATAATCACTCAAATTCTTGATCACGTCTCTTTTAACAATCTTGAACAAAAACCAAAACAAAGAAACAAGAAACAATGATATAAAATTATAAATAATAATTATATTAGCTAAATATTTCACCGGTCCTAAAAAATTAGTAAAATAAAAAACATCCGGGATGTTAATAAGTCTCAGCCTTGAAGCTATGGCTAAAAAAAACACCAACAAGGAAGCGGTAAACAACAACATAAAAGGAGCCGCGATGATTTTTAAAATCATAGCCAATTCGTGATAAAAATAATTTGATAAAAACCATCTTGGAGTCATGGTGTAAGGATAATGAAATCTTGGCAAGTCTGCCAACCATCTGCGCTTTTTTTTGTTTTGCCCTGCCGCGTCCACAATCTTTTTAACAATGTTTCGATATATATAGTATCCGTAAGGTTTCTCTTCTTTGCTTTTAAAATTTTCAAATCTATTAAAAGAACTCATCTGGTTACCGTGCTCTATGCGAATCTTCTTTCCGTTTATGGTTCGGTTAAGATACTCAACCTGTTTTAAGTCAACATTAAAGTTCTTTAACGCTTCAACGTATTGCTTTTCACAAGCCAAATCATGATCATGGTTGCCGGGTATTAAAGTTATTTTAATTTTCTCGCCCGTTTGTCTTATGGCTTCAAATAATAGCTTGAATTTTTCTGTGGTGTGTTTTAGTCGTTTAAGGCCATAAATGTTCTGAAAATCCCAAAAATCTATAAAGTCTCCGGCTATTACTAATTCAATTTCATATTTTCGCGCCTCTTGTCTTAATGTTTTTAAAAAACTTAAAAATTCCGGTTTGGCTTCAAAGGTATTAAGTAAACCCTCTCCTCCAATGTGCAGGTCGCTTACTACATATAATTTCTTGGACTTGGTTTGCTTTTTTTTGTTCCGCTTCATAAATATACTCAAATGTCAAAATTTAAGGGCTATTTAAAATTTTTTTAACCGTTTTCTTATCGTTCCATTGAATAAATCTATCCTTGACTCGCATGTTTTCCTCCGCCCCTTTGCCGGTGATCAAAACAGTATCCCCGGTTTTGGCGATTTTTAAAGCTTCCAGAATGGCTCTTTTACGGCTTAAAATTCTCTTGGCTTTTTGTTTTTGCTTAACTCCGGCATATATTTCTTCAATAATCGCATTTGGATCCTCGTTGTAAGGATCCTCGTTGGTAATTATCATTAAGTCTGCAAATTTTTCTACAATTTTTCCCATTATTGGCCGTTTGCCCCGATCTCGATTACCACAACTACCAAATATCCAGATCAATTTTTTACCGGGTTTTTGTCTTTTTTGCAAAAAACTGCCAATTTGCTGCATCGAATCCGGAGTTAAAGCATAATCTATAATAATTTTCAAACCTCGATCATTACCCACCGCCTCCATTCTTCCGGGAATGTTCGATATTTCAGCCAAGGCTCTACTCATAACTTCACCTTTAACTGAACATATTTTCCCAACCGCGATCGCGGCTAACGCGTTTTCAATGTTGAAACTACCCGGAAGTTGTAACTGATAATGTATTTTATCCAATTGAAAGCTGGTTTTATCAACCCCGGTTTTAACCTTTTCTGGCTTCAGGATGGTAACGTCTTTCTCCTTGACAAAGCTTTGTTGTAAATTATTCTTTTTGTAATAATAACCAACATTTTTGCCTTTTTCTGCTAGTAAAAATTCCTCCGGTTTATCTATCGCTAAATTTATCACAACATAACCGCTTTTTTTCTTGACTTTTCGAGCCGTTATCTGAAAAAGTCTTTTTTTGGCTAAGCGGTAATTAACCATATTGCCATGATAATCAAAATGCTCGCGGGTAATATTGGTTAAAACCGCCAGATCATAAACAATCCCCCAAACTCTATTTTGATCTAGAGCATGGGAAGAGGTTTCAATCACCACGTATTCACAACCTGCTTTAACGCATTGGGCCATGAAACGCTGCAATTTGAAAGGGCTGGTTGTAGTAAACTTGGTTTTATTCACCCATTGCTTGTCTTTTATTCTAAAGTTAATAGTCGAGCTCATGCCCACGTCCTTGCCCGCTTTAACTAAAATCTCTGTTATTAAATTTACTACCGTGGTTTTTCCGTTTGTGCCAGTCACCCCAATAACATAAACCTTTTTTGAAGGAAAACCAAACCACACACTTGCTACCAAAGCGTTTATCCAATGATAGAAATTTTTAAATTTTTGCCACATGCTGATTATTTAATTAATGGTTTAATCTTTTTAATCTTCCTGGGTTAAAACCCGCATTGTTTCCTGGGCCGCCTTATCCCAAGAAAAAGACCGTGATCGCTCTATCCCTCTTAAGGACAATTCGATTCTAAGCTCTTTATCGGTCAAAAGTCTAATCATCTCTTGCAAAAGCTCGTCTTGGCGGTAAGGATTAAAGTAATCAATAGCATCACGCGCCAATTCCTTAAAAGGGGAAATGTTGCTTGCCAAAACCGGACAACCGGCTGCCATGGCTTCTAATATTGTCATGCCAAAACCTTCATATAAAGAAGGAAAAACAAAAAGCTCGGCTCTTGAATATAGCGCGGCTCTATCTTGATCCTCAACTTTACCCAAAAAAATTACCTTATCTTCTATGCCAAGCTCTTTTACTAGCTTTTTCACATTTAGCACAAGAGGGTTTTCTTTTTCCCAGAGTTCTCCCGCAATTACCAACTTTCTGTTTTCAAGAGCATGTTGATAGTTCTTGGCCAATATAGCAAAAGCCTTTATTAATAAATCCAAGTTCTTCCTTTTTTCAAAACCACCGATATAAAAAATATATGGGTCCTTAACGCCAAACTTCTTAACATTCTTAGGGATTTTACTTTTGTTCTGCTCGTATCTAAAATAATCTGCTACGCCGTTTTTAATAACCGTTATTCTTTCGGGGCTTATATCTAAATATTTCAAAATTTCTCTTTTAGAAAAAACCGAGACTGTAATAACCTCATCAGCCGCTTCCACCGCGCTAAAACTTTTTTCAAAGTATATTTTTTTTCTGGTATTGTTTACGTACTGCTTTTTATATATCTTCCAAATTACATCATGCAATGTCATTACATGACGAATATTTTTTAATTTTGTGATTGAATTAAAAGGAGTAAAAAAAACGTCTATTCCTTGTTTTTTAACCTCCCTGGGCAACACTAGTTGTTCCCAGGTGGCTTTTTTAACCAGATCATCTCTTTTATAAAAAGGCACTTTTAAAATTTTTTTCACCAAGTTATCGGTATTCTCAATTAAATCATAGCCCGATTCTTCCTCAAAATATAAATAGAATTTATGCTTCAGGTTATTTTGATCCGTTAAAATTGCTCTGAGTAAATACAAACTGTATTGTCCCATTCCTGTTTCTTTTTTTCTTAAAAAAGATGCGTTGATCCCGATTTTCATAATTTTTTCAAATAAATTTTAAGGCTAACATGCTCAAATTCAAAGTTTTTAATTGCGTTTCTAGTAAAAAAATGCTTTATTGTTCTTAAAATATATTAAACTTAAGCGCTTAAAACCACCAAAACTCTAAGTCCTAATATGATAACTAAATAAAAGTCATGCGAATTCTGATCGTTGAAGACCACCAAAAAACCGCGAACCTATTAAAAAACGCTCTAGAGGCTGAAAACTTTATTGTGGATATTAGCAAAACCGGCAAACAAGGTTTAATGCTAGCTAAAACCAATAATTATGATCTGCTGATTTTGGACTTCTCTTTGCCCGACATTAAAGGCGATAGCCTCTGCCAAGAAATTAGAAAAAGGAAAAGCTTGCCAATTCTGATGCTATCAGCCAACTCATTAATCGAAAACAAGGTTAATCTGCTAACCCTAGGCGTTGATGATTATCTAACCAAACCATACCATTTTAGCGAACTGCTGGCCAGAGTCAAAGCCCTACTAAGAAGGCCGCCTAAAATAGAAAAGGAAGTCTATCGTGTCCATGGTTTAATCGTAAATCCCGAAAAAAGGTCCATTAAAAAATCCGGTCGAGAAATTTATTTAACAAAAAAAGAATTTTCTCTATTGTTGGTATTAATAAAAAACAAAGGAAAGATTGTTTCAAGGGCCCAGCTTTTGGAAAAAGCTTGGGACATCAACGCTGATCCCTTTTCTAACACAATTGAAGCGCACATTCGCAACCTAAGAAGCAAAATCGATCAAAATAAAACCCTGATTAAAACCATACCGGGTCGAGGCTATTTATTAGAAGAGTAACCATCTTGATTTGAAAAAACTTGGTAAAAACATCGGGCTTTTTGTAAAACGCATTGAGCATTCGTGGTCAAAAATCGTAAAATTTTCTCTAAAGAGCTAACAAATACGTAAGTTGTAAGAAAAATGAGCTAGGCTCCTTCCAGTAATGACCCTATTGTTCTAATAATCACCAAAGCTCCAATCGCTAACACTAAACCAATAATAGAGTAAAACACATATTTTTTAGCTCTTTCAATCATTTCTTGGTTGCCCCCGGCAGCTAAATACATAATACCGCTAACCACGAAAGCGCCGACCCCTATCATGGCAACAATCTTAATTAAAAAATTCATTATGTTCAGCACGTGCGCGCTCAAGTCTGGCGCTTCAGCGAACAAGGGCTCGGCCCAAGACCTAACTGGTTGAAGCCATATTAAAATCATCACAAAACTTGTTTTTATAAAAATCATGATTTGCGCTTCTTTGTTTCGCATACGATGATTGGTAATTTAAAGTTATATAGCTTACGCGCTTTGAAAAAACTTGGTAAAAACATCGGGCTTTTTGTAAAACGCATTGAGCATTCGTGGTCAAAAATCGTAAAATTTTCTCTAAAAATTTAACAAATAAATCAGTCGTGGATTAATTAGCCAGCCAGTATAAAAACTTTTGCCAAAGCTGCTTCCAATTATTGGGCTTTTCCGTTGGTTTGTTAAAATTCTTAAACAAATCCTTCTCGCTAAACCTAATGATTTTTTTGTTTTTTAATAAACTTAAACCGGTTGCTGTTTGGTTAATTTTCTGGGCCGGGTTAGACAAATCGTTGTTCTCCGGTTGTTCCTCTGGTTCTCCGTTTTGATTTTTTTGAGGATCACACTCAAGCTCCGTTGTTAATATTCTAACATCTCCCGCTTTTTCCTCCAAAACGCCTTTAATCTTGCACTGAGAATGCTTTTCTAGATCTTTTTTTTCATCCTCTAAAAATCCTTTTTTAATGTATGCTCTTATCTCTTGACCCTCTAGCGAAAAATAAAAGTTATTAAAAACTCTTTTTTGATATTCGGCCTTTAGCTCAACAGCGCCTCCAATCATCGCCCGACAATCCTCTTTCTTTAAACAACCGTTAATCGATTGAGGGTCTACCGGTTGATTTTTTTCAATAATTAGCTCGTGGTTATCTTTAACCCAAACATAATCCGATGTTTTTCTTTGCCGAAACTCTCCTGTTAATTTTACCACGTCGCCGATCTGAACCCCGGATTGAGCTTGTATTTTAACCAAAATCCCGCCTTTTTGAATTTGTAGGTAATAAAAATCCCTTTCTAATAAACCAGATGGAGAAATAATTTGACCTGAAACCT
>WJJI01000031.1 GCA_014729795.1 Candidatus Moraniibacteriota bacterium | reverse complement strand
GCCTTAGTGGAAATATTAGAGATCTATGAAGTTGGGTTGGTAATCGAGAGCGCGACAGCAACCAAAAATAAAAATTATGCATTATTTAAAAATATAATTAAAGAAAAAGGCGTTGGTTTGGTTCAAGCGGTCAGAGGAGAAAAAATATCGGTTGGCCATTTGGTAGAGCTTGAAATCATGCATCCGTTTTTTTCGCAAAATTTGGAGTATGAAAATTTAAATAACGCGTCTGTGGTAGTGGCTGTTTTTTTTAAAAATAAAAAGCTTTTATTCATGGGGGATTTGGAAGAACAAGGAGAGCAAGCGCTATTAAACTATCTTAAACAAAAAAATAGTTTGGGAAGAATTGAACAATTAGATTTAATAAAAATCGGTCACCATGGCAGCAGGACCGCAACCGGCCAAAAGCTTTTAGAGTTAACCAAGCCAAAAGCGGCTATTATTTCCTGCGGTTCGGACAATAAATTTCACCACCCTCACACTCAAACCCTGGAAAAGCTGCAAGAGCGAAAAATTGAGATTCTGCGAACAGACGAAATTGGCGACATCGAGTTAAAATATTAACAAAACAGCTTTAAGAAAACCCATGGTTTTTTTCAAGGTTTGGTTTTCCGGTTTGTTAATATTTTACAATGCTAGTTTTTTTAAAATATTGATTTCATCTCGAATTAGAGCGGCTTTTTCAAATTCAAGATTTTGAGCCAAAGCTTTCATCTCTTGCTGCTTGGCTCGAATTTGAGTTTTTAGATCGCTTGCGTTTGACAAACGGGTGAATTCTTGAGGAAGTTTTTTTACATCCTCGGGTTTAGTGTCGGGAGCGATTGATTTAATCTGTTTTTGAATGGATTGGGGCTTGATATTGTGTTTCTGGTTGTAAGCTAGCTGAATTTGTCGGCGTCGATTGGATTCCCGGATAGCTTTTTTAAGCGATCGGGTCATCTTTTCCCGGTAAAGAATTACTCGGCCTTGGATATTACGAGCAGCTCGCCCCATGGTTTGTATTAGGCTGGTTTGGTTTCTTAAAAAACCTTCTCGATCAGCATCAAGAATAGCGACTAAAGAGACTTCCGGCAGATCAAGACCTTCTCTTAATAGGTTAACTCCGACTAAAACTTGATATTTGCCTTGTCGAAGTTGACTTAAGAGACGAATTCGGTCAAGAGTGTTAACCTCAGAATGAAGATATTTTGCTTTAATTTGATTTTCTTTTAAGTACTGAGACAAATCTTCAGCGGTTTTTTTGGTTAAAGTGGTGACTAAAATTCGAGAGGATCTGTTTGGTTTTTCTTGAGCGGCGATCCTTTTAACTTCTTGGATTAGATCCAGGATTTGGTTTTGACTGTTTCTGATGATAATTTTGGGGTCCACTAAGCCGGTTGGGCGGATAATTTGTTCGGAAATAATTTGAGAGTGCTTTTTTTCAAAAATTCCGGGGGTGGCTGAGGTGAATAATAGCTGATTGGTTTTGGTTAAGAATTCTTGAAATTTAAGCGGTCGATTGTCTCGAGCCGAGGGCAGACGAAAACCATATTTGATTAAATTGTCTTTCCGAGATTGGTCTGAGGCAAACATTCCTTGAAGTTGAGGAATGGTTACGTGAGATTCATCGATGACGGTTACAAAGTTATTTTTAAAATAATCAATTAAGGTATAAGGGGGATCGCCGCTTTTTCGGCGAGTTAGATAGCGAGAGTAGTTTTCAATACCGCTTACGTAGCCCACCTGTTTGAGCATAGCCATGTCTTGAGTAACGCGCCTTTCCAGTCTTTCGGCTTCCAGATACAGATTTTTTCGCAGAAAGTATTTAACTCTTGAGCGCATTTCTTTAAGGATTTTGGGAATGGCGTAATTTAAGTCTGAATCACTGAGCACAAAATGTTTAGCCGGGAAAACCGAAATCTGATTTTGAGTTTTCAAAGGTTGGTGAGAGATTGAATCGTATTTTTTAATGCTTTTGATTCGGTTAGTCTGAAATTCAATTCGATGTAAGATATCTTTATGAGGAGAAATCACCTCAACGCTGGCGCCTCTGATTCTGAAAGTGCCGTTTTCCGGATCCTCACTGCGAGTGAAACCAATATCGATTAAATTTTCTACTAATTGTTTTCTGGATCTAATTTGAGGATCATTTACTTTTAGCGACAGAGCCGCGGCTTCATAAGTTTCCGGGTTGCCTAAACCGTAAATGCAGGAAACTGAAGCCACGATAATAACATCTTGACGACTTAAAAGTGATTCCGTAGCCGATGAGCGCATCCGTTCAATTTCAGCATTAATTGAAGCGTCTTTTTCTATATAAGTATCAGAAGTGGGAATATAAGCTTCTGGTTGATAATAATCATAGTAGCTGACAAAGTATTCTACGGCATTGTTAGGAAAAAAATCTCTAAACTCTTGAACAAGTTGGGCAGCCAAGGTTTTGTTGTGCGCGATAACTAAAGCCGGACGATTAATTTTTTCAATCACTTTAGCTACAGTAAAAGTTTTGCCAGAGCCTGTTACTCCCAATAGGGTTTGGTATTGGTTTTGGGCTTTTATGGAGCGGGTTAACTCTTGAATAGCTTTTGGTTGGTCGCCTTTGGGTTGATATTGAGATTTAACTTGAAAGCTCATTCCAAATGTAGTTGATTTAGTAGTAGTCTTTTATTTTTTGAATGTCTTTGTGTTCGCGAATTTTTTCCAGGGCCTTGGCTTCGATTTGGCGGATTCTCTCGCGGGTTACTCCGAATTTTTTACCGACTTCTTCCAAGGTGTGGGTAACTCCGTCAATCAAGCCAAAACGAATTTGCAGAATCTTTTTCTCTCTCGGGGATAATTCTTTGAGGATTTCTTTAACGTGTCTTGATAACAGTTCTCGTCCAGCAGTTTGATTTGGCATGATAGTGTCTTCATCCGGAATAAAATCGCTTAAAATATTAGGGTCATCGCTGTCGCCAACCTTAGTTTCAAGAGAAATGGTTTCTTGAGAAATTTTTTGGATATGATGAACCTTTTCCACCTCAATGCCCATTTCCGTGGCTATTTCTTCAGGTAAGGGTTCCCGTCCAAGATCTTGCACTAAGTGACGAGTAACTTGGATATACTTATTGATAGTCTCCACCATATGAACGGGAATTCGAATGGTTCGGGATTGATCAGCCAAAGCGCGGGTAATAGCTTGCCGTATCCACCAAGTGGCATATGTTGAAAATTTATAACCTTTACGATAATCGAATTTTTCTACTGCTCGGGAAAGACCAATATTCCCTTCTTGGATTAAATCAAGCAAGCTTAAATTATGAGATCGACCAACGTATTTTTTAGCAATACTGACAACCAGCCTTAAGTTAGCTTCGGTTAAGCGATTTTTAGCTTTTTTATCGCCTTTTTCGATCCGTTTAGCGAGCATAATTTCTTCTTCTGCGCTTAACAAATTAACTTTACCGATTTCCTTTAAATACATTTGAATGGAATCATCATAAACCGAATCGATATTGAGGTTGGGTTCAGTCGTGGTTGTTTTATGGCTTTTTGTTTTTTGACTTTTTTTATTTTGTGAATCCTGACTAGGGCCGCCAGTTGAACCTAAAAATTCATCCGAGTCAATTATTTTAATGCCAAGATCGTCGATGCGATTATAAAGCTCCTCGAGTTTATCCAGGTCGTTTTCCAAATCTGGCATCGCTACAAGAATTTCGTATTCGGTAATAAAACCACGTTGTTTGCCATGCTCGATTAAGCTTTCAATTTGCGGGTCAAGTTTTTTGTACTCATCAACCTTTATTTGCCAGCCTTTTCTAGATCTTAAGGGTTTTTTCATAATCTTGGCTTCTTTTTCCGCTTGGGCTTTGGCGTAAGTTTCCGCGTTTTTTTCCAGTTCTTTGCGATTCATTTTTTTCCGAGATTTTCTTTTTTTCCGCTTGGTATTTTGTTCCTCAGTGTTTTCTTGATTTTGATTGGTTGGGGTATTATTATTCATAAAAATTTTGCTAATTATTGAAAAAATATTATTGATAAAGCCAATACTAATTATTCCAGGTTATTTATAACATAAATTATAGATAAATAAAATAGAAATTCGATTAGAAGCTGTTTATTACAGAGTTAATTATCAAAATCTTCAACAAAATCTTCAAGATGAGATCCTCTGATAGTCTTGGTAGAAAGCAAAGCTTGTAATAAATCGGGCTTTTGTTGGCGCCAGTATTCATAAAGAACTTGACTTTTTTTCTCAGGTTGATCGGAAAATTTATTATTAAAAGAATAATTATGTAAATTTTGCCAAATACCTTGAATAATATAAACATCCCGGGAATTATAATCCAATTCTTTGGTAAATTCCGTTAATTGATTTAGTTTGTTTTGGATGTTTCCTTGATTGGTCTGAATTATGATTTTTTGATATTGATTTTTTATGGTTGTTGATCTTTGATCGGCTTGAGCGATTAATTCTAAGGAGTCCGCTTGGTTGCTAATTTCTGGAAATTGTTTTTTAAGCTTTGTCCAGTTATATTGACTAAAGTTTATATTAAAAATAAAAGTTAAATCTAAATTGGTATTTTTTAGATCGGCTCCGTATAAATTAGCACCATTTATTAAAGCGCCTTGCAGTTTGGCTTCGGACAAATCGGTTCCTTGTAATTGGGTTTGAAACAAATCCGCTCCTTGAAGATTAACTTTAGACAATTTAAGACCCTGTAATTGAGCATTGTTTAAATCCGCTCCTCGCATTTCAATACCCCCACCGTTAAAAAAGAGACTAGCGCCTTGTAATTGAGCTTGAGTTAAGTCGGCCCCGTTTAGTTGCGTAAAAAGCAGGTCAGCGCCTTGAAGATTAGCCTGTCTTAAATCGGTTTCATCAAGCTCGCTAAACCATAAATTAGCGCCTTGTAATTTAGCTTCGGTTAAGTTTGCGCCCGGCATTTTAACTTCTGTTAAGAAGGCTTCTTGAAATTCAGTTTCTGTTAAGTTCGCTTGTTTTAGATAGGCGCCCCAAAGATTGGCGCTATTAAGAGATGATTTTTTCAAATTTACGTATGGTAAATAAGCTTGACTTAAACTAGCGTAATTTAGTTTTCTGTACGATAAATCAAGTTTTGGAAAATGGGTTTTTTGATTATTTTCAAAAAAATCTTGGTAGCTGTCAATTTGATCCAAGCTGGGTAATGGTATTTCCGTATTCGGGTTAATTTTAATGTTAGGAAAAAACAACTCAAAGGGAATCAAAGAACAGGAAAATTTGTTAGCGCTTTCTTCTTGTGGATGGCTGGTTTTTTCAACACAATTATAATAATTATTTACGATCCAATGATTGTAATCATGAACCGCTAAATAAATAACTAACCAGTAGTAAAAACTGAACGCCAAAATGGGCGCAACTAATATTGTTGACATTGTCCAACCAAGCCAGTTTTTTTGGCATGGCAACTCTAGTCTTTTTTTACAATTATTAATTTTGAGTTTATATATAACTATAAAAATAACATCTAATATGGTTAAGATTAGGTGAAAAGCGCTTATCGTTGGATTTTGGTAATCTCCAAATCTAATAAAAATAATCAAAAGCAAGCTTAGAGGAAAAATATAAATAGAAAAATAATAGATAAATTTAAAAGGATTGATATGTTGGTTATCTGAAAAGGAAAAGTCAAGAAAGAATGGATTAAGCTCGATAGACAGATCCTCTTTTTTTGAGGCTATTTTTTGAAATAGGCTTGCTTGAGTCATGGCTATTTTCTTTTTTTGCCATACAAATAATTTTTTAAGATGGTTATACATATTAGCTAAAACTTGAAAATGAAAAATTATAATTAAAATAGGCGTAAGTATAAAAAAATCAAACAAGGAGATTGAAATACTTAAAATTGGTAGCTTGACATCCATTGAAGGGATTAAAAGCTGAAGATCTGAAACACTCAACGTGGTTACCAGAGAGTAAGCCAGAAAGGAAATAAAAAAAGTTGTCATGTTTCTGTTTTT
Source organism: Candidatus Moraniibacteriota bacterium (assembly GCA_014729795.1). GTDB lineage: Bacteria > Patescibacteriota > Minisyncoccia > CAIUEV01 > JAHKAQ01 > WJJI01. The sequence continues at coordinate 60 of WJJI01000031.1, read as the reverse complement.
TGAAGAAGAGGAATCAAGCATTTTCTTTGATTGATCAAGTGTAAGTCGGTTTTCTTTAAT
>WJJI01000030.1 GCA_014729795.1 Candidatus Moraniibacteriota bacterium | reverse complement strand
TTTCTAAACTCCAAAGCGCGAAAATCGGAATCGTCAAAAGTTTCCAAGTATTCTTTGATTTTGTCATAGTCTCCGCGATCTTCTTCGGAAAGTTCTTTATTTAAAAATCTTTCAATCCATTTTTTGTCATCGCGACTTTCCAGTTCGTCATACAGTTTGGCAAAAATCAGTTTAAAAACTTCTTCAAAAACATCCACGCCTGCATTTGCCAAAACTTCATCTTCCATTTCCTGGATAATGGTTTTAAGCGATTTTCCCTCATTGGGGATTTTATCTTTGATGATTAAATCTTTGAGCGTAAATCTTTCTTTCAAAATATCCTCAAGCGTTTGGTTAGCCTGGGGAATATCGGTTATGTCTTCAAAATAATTCGGGTCTTTGCGGTGGTACTGGGAAATTTGACCGCCGTTGGTCCAAACCGCAATCGGCGCACCGGTGGCATTGGTGTAAGAGCGGAGCTGGTTTTTCCCATCTTGGAGTTTCGGTTTTTTGATTTCAACAATGATATACTCAACCGTCGGGCGGTCTTTGTCGAAGATGACAATGTCGGCAGATTTTATTTCACGACCGAAATGAATGGCATGTTCAAATTTGATCCTTTGTTTTTGGTAACCATATTCTCGCAGCAGTTTAATTGCATAGAGCTGACGAACAGCTTCCTCGGGTTTTAAAATTATCTCTTTGTCGCGGATGGCGCAATTAACATAAAATTTGCCGTTCTTTTCGGTTATTTTATCTTCCAATTCCGAAACCAGCTTTTCATCGAACAATGCGAAGCTGTAATTGGAATCCTTGAGTATTTGCTGTAATTTGTTCATTTTTTCCATAGTGTTTTGATAAGCCCCAAATTAATTTTATTGTATTTGTTTTCCCCTAAAATTAAAATTGTTTTCGTAGCGGAGCGAAAAAGGCTCCATGTTCCCCCTTTATAAAAAAGAAAAACAAAATCGTATCTTTTTTAAGAGCTGGGGCGATAACCCAAAAAAACATGTATTTCATATAACGTTTGCGTGTATCTGAAGTCTTCATCCCGACTTAACAGGAAAAACTTTTATTATTAGATAACGCTTGATATTTTAAAGTCCACCCAAATTCTCATCAAACCAAGGTATGAAAATTTGGGCGGAGGAAAATTGGCACTCCTTAAGGATTTAATTAACACCGATTTTCCGTAGCCGGATACACGCTGTTGCTATATTAAAAGTACAAGATAATTGAAAAAATATCAAAGGCAAATAGAATTAAGAAAAAGGGAGTTGCGGATACCGTGTTGTGAATGCTAAATTAATTTTGTGAAAAATCAAAAATTAGTTTACAATTACATAAAATAATTTCTTGAACATAACCTAATGCAAACTTTGGATTTTTTTGAAAATCGTTCCAATTTAAATCAAGTGGTGGATGAGGCGGTTAAGGCGCTAGAAAAAGGTCATGTGTTAGTATATCCCACGGACACGGTTTACGGTATCGGTTGTGATGCGACTCGTAAAAAACCCTTGGAAAGGATTAAACAAATTAAAAAAATTGAACAAAACCGAGGATTCTCGGTGATTGTAAAGGATTTGAAAATGGCTAAAAAATACGCGCAAATTAATGACGATCAAGCAAGAGTATTGCTTAAAATTCTACCTGGGCCTTTTACCTTGCTGTTTAAAGCTCAAAAAGACAAACTACCGGCAGAGGTTATCGGCAATCAAGCAAAAATCGGCATTAGAATCGCGGATTATGATTTAACCGAGGCCATAGTAGGCAAATTCAATAAACCCATTGTTTCAACTAGCGTAAACGATACCGGAGAAAAACCGGAAACCTGGGGCGTGGAAATCATTGAAAAATACAAAAATCAAAACTTTAAACCGGACTTAATAATTGACGCAGGCAAGTTGGGTGGGCGTTCTATTGGCAATGATTTAAAATTCAAAAAAAACAACCAAGAACCCCGGGCATCAACCGTGATTGATTTAAGTGAAAGCGCCTATCGCGTAGTGCGAGCTGGCGGCTTAGACTCGACTCAAATTCTTGACTTATTGAGCGGATTAAGAAGTTAAAGCTTAAAAAGCCATCAAATAAAATCTTAAATCAACAAACCAAAATTAATTAGCTAAGAAACGGGCCAACTTTGAGTTCTTGGCTGTTTCCCGATACCCTGCTTTAAAGGCCTGGCGAATAAGACTGACTTGATTGTTAATAACTCTCATATTCAAAGGTTTCTTTGGTTTTAAGGTTAAAATTCTGGAATTCTCCGGAAGAGGTATTTTTTTGATTTGTTTGAGTAAACCCAGATAACGTTTGCTAAAATCCTTGCCTTGCAGCTTTAACCAAAAACTAAAAATTTTGTATTCTGGAGTTTTCCAGGGTTGAGGAGCGGAATTGTCGATCAGAAGAAACTTTTCCGCGCCTAATTCTATGGCTTTTTTTAAATGAGTTGCCGGAGAGGAAGTCAAAAGACTGTCGCAATAAGCATGATTTTTGATAACCACTTTGGGATTAAATTTATACGCTATGGGTAGGGCCTTGGAGGCTCTTAGGGCCTCGAAAATATCATGTTTGTTGAAGTCTTCAAAATAAGCGGGTCGGATTCTGTTTTTATCCAAAGCTGAAATAACCAGCTTGGTTTTTGAACGCTTGAGCCGATCGATTTTTAATGGAAAACGCTTTTTGATAATCTCGTCAATCAAATAATCAACATCAATCATACGCCAAAAGCGATAGGGATTGACAATTTTTTTACTACCCAAAACATTGGTCCAGGCTTGTCGGATTACATTGTATTGGCCGGTAGTAAAATAAGCGCCGGTAGCAGCCGAGCCCGAAGCGGCAATCAAAATATCAGGATTTTTTAGACCGTGATGTTTAGCTAAAGCCAGTAGAGAACCGGCGG
>WJJI01000029.1 GCA_014729795.1 Candidatus Moraniibacteriota bacterium | reverse complement strand
TTTTGGCTCCAAATGGATTCGCAAATTCCGTAAAAAATATCGGATTAAAAAAGCCAAAGACCGCAATTACAACACCGACTTAACCTACTACCGCAAATACAAAGTCATGTACAAAGTCAAAACCGACTCGGACAAAGACCTTAAGCTGAAGATGAATTAAAAAACCGCTTTTAACTCTTTTTAACTCAAACCTTATGGGTAACTTTTACTTGTTTGCTTGAAGTTGTTAATATATACTGGTATTAAAAGCTTAATTATCTATTTGAAAAATAAATGAAAAAGAGCGTCATCATTATCCTTATAATTATTGTAGCGCTAATTATAGCAGGCATTAATTTTTACATATATTTTATTCGTCATAAGGAGAATTGGACTTTTTTTAATCCAAAACCGTCAAACCAAGATCAAGAAAAGCAAAATCCAGCTGTTAGTTTAAATCAAATCGGCAAGCTAGAAACTTTTAAGTCTGTTCAAGATTTTCAAGATTACCTTAACCAAGCTCAATCAAAATCAAAACTTTTTAATCAATTTTCAACAATTCAATCCACTGATCAAGCTATTCCTTTTGGAACTGAAAAACAAGCCCCGACCGAAGTGGATAGAGGGGTTGAATTAGCCAATCAAGACAGGCCGGCTGAGCGTTATTCTCAAACCAATGTTCAGGTCCAAGCCATAGACGAGCCTGATTTGGTTAAGACCGATGGGTACAATCTTTATTATTCCCCTCAGCTTATTCGCTTTATTCCGGAACCTATTTCAATTGAGCAAAATAACCCCAATTTAAATCAAACTTCGATTAAACCGCGACAGCCTGAAAAATCAAACACCTATACTTTCAAAGTTAACCCTCCTGGCGCCATTGATCATTTAACCAACTTGGAACCCCAAGGGGATTTGCTAATTGGCCAAGATCGTTTGCTGATTATTTCTCAAACTCAATCCAAAATCCAGGCCATGGATATTAGCGAGCCAGACAAACCAACCCCAGCCTGGTCGCTTGAATTAAGCGAGCGAGCTCGAATCATATCCAGCCGGCTTTTTGAAAATCATGTATATTTGGTTTTGTTAAACAATCCAAATCATCAAAAACCCTGCCCTATCCAACCCCTAAAAGCATCAAATTCGGCAGCTGAAATTTTATGTGAAAATGTATACCACCCTATTATTCCTCAGTCGATTAATAATATCATTACGGTTTATAAAGTTGCCTTGGATTCAGGCTCGATCATGGCAAAAACCGCTTTCACCAGCCCGGACCATAAATCAATTATTTATATGTCCACTAGCGGCCTGTATTTAACTTATACTTCCCAATTAGATCAATATACCCTAATGCGAGGTTTTTATCAGGCTTATTCCGAAGATTTTCCTGAAGAAATCATAGTTAAAATCGAAGAGCTCAATCAATATCCGATAAGCCAGGCCGCTAAGCAGGTGGAAATACTCAATATTATTCAATCTTATCAAGACACCTTAACCAAAGAACAAGCCAAAGATTTCCAAAACAAAAGCAAAAAATTATTTGAAGAATACCAAAATAAAAATAAACGAGAACTAGAAAAAACCGTGATAATAAAGCTCTCTCTTCAAGACTTACAAGTTCAAAACACCGGTACCGTGCCCGGCCATTTACTAAATCAATTTGCTTTGGATCAACATCAAGATCATTTAAGAGTTGCGACCACCATTGGCAATAGCTTTGGCAATCGCGACAGCGTTAATGATGTCTATGTTTTAGATGCTAATTTGGAAACCAAAGGCTCGGTTCAAGATTTGGGTTTGGATGAGCGTATTTATTCGGTTCGTTTTATCAACGATCTAGGCTATGTAGTAACTTTTCGAGAAATTGATCCTTTTTATGTATTAGATTTTCAGGATCCGACTAACCCAACCCTGACCGGCGAATTAAAAATTCCTGGTTATTCCAGTTATTTACACCCTCTTAAACAAAACTTGATTCTTGGTATTGGCAAGGAGGAAAACCAAGTTAAATTATCCTTATTTGATGTTACTGATTCAAACAATCCTCAAGAACTAACCAAGTATCTGCTGGATGACGCTTACTCTCAAACGCTTGCCAACCATCATGCCTTTTTGCAAGATCAAGAACACAAGATTTTCTTTTTACCAGCCGGCAACAAAGGATATGTTTTTTCTTACGCTCAGGATTTAGAATTAGTGTTGACTGTTGATAAAATTCAGGCCCAAAGAGCGGTTTATTTAAATGATTATCTTTACCTTGTAGGCCGGGAAAAAATTTTAGTAATTGATGAAAATAGTTGGGAAGTTATCAAGGCTTTGGATTTTCATACCATAGAATAAACAAAACCCCGCTCAAGGCGGGGTTTTTTAAGCGGGTTAATCGGTTTATTCCTATCTTTTATTTCTCATTTGACCTGGACCCTGAGGTAGTCCCAGCTCATCTTTAATTTGCCTGGCTTGTTCAAACTCGCCTTGTTGCATCAATTCATGGGCTTCTACCAAACGATCAAATTCTTCCCGAGTGTCGATAATACTCCCGATTTCTCTATTTTCAGTTAACTCTTGAAACTTGGCGAAATCATTTTGTTCAAGAGCCTGTTTTAGACCCCGTCTTTTTTCTCTGTGCGCGTGCCTGTTTACTTTTCTGGGAATTCGAATATCCGCGTCTTCTAAAAGTTGTCTAGCTTCTTGGTGTTGGCCTTGCTCTCTTAATTCATGAGCCTTTATAATTGTGCTAAAGCTTTCTTGGGTTTTTAGAGTTTCAAGCTCAGTCATTCTTTGATCAATAGCCTGGACAAAAGCGTTATAATCATTATTTTGCGCCGCTTCATATGCTTGCCCAAAAGCACCTTTTTCTTGCTTTTGATTTTGGTTTGCCTTAGCTTGGTAAGCCACTGACATGGTGACTGCGGCAACCGCTGCCATTCCTAGCATGCTGCCCGTAAATTTATTTAGTTTCATTTTATTAAGTTACTTATTATTATTCAGGAGTTTGTCCTGTTTACCCGGGTTTCTGCCAACTAGTACGTTTTCTTTTTGGATTAGTTTTCATTTGACTCATTAAAGTTTTTTTTCTTTTGAATAAAGATTTTCATTTCATAACGGTTTGGTCGCCAGCCCCACGCTCTAACTAAACGAGCCTGAAAAACATGGTTTTTAACCGGCCGTCCAATAATCTTGACTTTCTCGCCCGGAATAATTTTCACCGTTACCGCGCGCGGATTTTGTTCTTCCGGCATTATCACCAACCAGACTCGGCCATGAAAGTCTTCTAATTTAAAAGTTTGAGCTGATTCAACCTTCACTATTTTACCCCCAAGCAATCCCATCCTCGGGTGACTCCATTGCCTTTCAGGCCCCGGCGCCATTTTTCTGTAAACCGGCACTTTGTCTTCAAAAGCGTGGTGGAGTTTTCGATCCCAGCCAAAATAATAAGCCAACAAACCTACAATAAACAGCGCAATCAGCACCGCGCCCATAATCCCTAACATTGAATGCCGGTACCCCTTCCGAGTTTTTTTATAGGCCAGTAAGCTAGTCATCAAAAAAGCTATTAGTAAAACAATCCAAACATGAGGCAGGGTTATTAATAAAAACCTTAATCTTGAATAGGACAACAACTCATATAAATTCCAGTCAATATTTTTCAACGTAAAAATAAGCAATAAAGTAACAAGCCCTGCCAATACTATTGTTAGACTAATCGTTATCCAAATTAAAACATCCCGAGAAGTATATTTCCATTTAGCCGTGGGCTTAATCTGATCTTGTTTAATCTTGGTCAAGATTTTTTCTGAGATTTTATTATCCATGGTTTTATTTATTAATTCTGGGGCTTATGCATTTGGAAAAATATTGTCTAAAATTTACCAATCGCGTAAGCTTTAAATTCATTTGCTGGTCTTTTTACTGTGTTTTAATTTTTTCACTAGCATTTTTTTGCCTCTATTAATTAAAGTAGCCACCGTGCCCTTGGGTTTTTTTATTACATCGATAATTTCATTATAATTCATTTCTTCAATAAATTTCAAAATCAAAACCTCACGATATTTAAAAGGCAGCTCGCTAATCGCGCTTTTGACCTTTTGGAGTTCGTCTTTTAGCTCCAGTTCTTTTTTTAGATCCGTATCAGAGCTGAACATTTTAGCGATATCTTCACTATCAAGTTGAATCATGGTCACCCTGGCTTTATTTTTTCTGATCTGATCAATGGTTTGATTTCTACAGATTTGATAAAGCCAACTTGAAAATTTCAGCTTAGGATCATAAGCATTCAAGCTCTTATAGACTTTTATAAAAACATCTTGCAAGATATCCTCGATGTCTTCATGCCTGAAATAGCTGATTCGCTTTATAAATCGGCTTAATGGCCCATTATATTTGTTTATAATATAGGCAAAAGCGTCGGGATTGTTTTTAGCTTTTTCCACTAATTTATTGTCGTCAAGCGATTGCAAATCCATATAAATATTATATTTGTTTGTTTTTTAATACGTTTTTCATAACCTTTGTTTTCATTAGTTAAAAAATAAAGCAAGTATTACCGGTATAATGCTGTAAATCAATCATACCAGATTTATTATATACACCAAGAAAAAATCCTGCATGGAATAAACAGGGTTTTTTCTGCTTCCTTCTATCTCATTACCAAACAACTCGGTTATTTTAGGGTTAAGTCAATTTTTTCTCGTTTTCCGGGTCATCATAATTAATTTTAACCTCGGCTTCGTACTTACGGTAATATCTCTAAGGACCGGCAACGCTCTTCTTTTTATCGGTATCTTCTTTTTCTTTTTTAATTCGATAATTTGATTTGAACTTCTTTATCCAATCATCGCCAAAGATGGGCAAGTATTTTTGTTTGTAGATTGCTTTTCTTTTATAAAAATAAGGCTTTTTAATTTTCCGCTTATTGCTAGCGTATGCACAATATTGTTTGCTTTTTTTCAAATTTTTGAATTTAAACCGACCTTTGTCCTTTGTTTTGGTTCGGTCGTAAATTTTATAATCACCATCAGTTAAATACACTCTTGCTAAACACTATAATCATTAGGCGAGCTAATCCAAACCGAGTTAGTGGAAGGATCAAACACAATGTCATCTGGTGTAAATGAAAACCCAAGGTATAATTATTAAATCAACAAACATACAAAAAAGACATAAACCAAGGGACTTTCCCCCTTATTATTTTTTTGGTTAATTTTTATTTTAAAGTTTTTTTTGATTTTACTTGGATAATTCATGCTTTCTAATTCTTCTTTTTTACCAAAACTTTACTCCCCTGGCAAGATCCAAAAAAAAATATTATAATTACACTACTCAAAATTAATTTTTAAACAGATCCCATGAATCAATCTATGCCTCCAGCTATTTCCGATCAGAATCAGTCTAATCAATCAAGTCAACAAAATCCTTATCCATACGCGGGTTTTTGGGTAAGATTTGCGGCTTTTATTGTTGACTCAATAATACTGAACATTAGCATATCGATAATTGATTTAGTTATTGTAGCCATTTTTACGATTTTTGGTATTTTTTCATTTTTAAATTTAGAAAATTCTACTCAAGGAGGATCATTTGGTTTGGGTTTAATATTTTTGACAATCGGGATAGGCTTGTTAAATCTATTTTTAACTTATTTTTATTTTATCTGGTTTAACCATAGGTACCAAGCCACTCTCGGAAAAATGCTAATGAAGATTCAAGTCAAAGCCGTTGATGGCGGTAAACTATCTTTAGGTAACAATATCCTAAGGGAAACACTGGGTAAGTTTGCCTCTTCAGTAATTTTAAAGATTGGTTTTTTAATGGCTGCTTTTACCCAAAAAAAACAAGGACTGCATGATTTTATCGGCTCCTCGGTGGTTAAACACAAAGATCCAAACAATAAGGTAAAAAAGTGGATTCCAGGCTTGATAATAGGGATTAATGTATTCTTAACATTAATGTTAATATTATTTTATGCGGTTATAATCTCTTTAACTATTATGTCTGAAAAAGCTAAAGATAAGAACATAGGTACAGAAACTCAATATCAAAACCACGAAAGAGGTTTTAACTATGATTATGATTATGATTATGATTTTGACTAAAATATCTACTCGCGGCTAAGTTTTTTATTTTATTCAACCCTTTGTCTTATTATTTGGTATCTTTGTTCTTGGCATTTTAGCAAACCCCACTCGCCATCTGAATAACCAAAGCTATTGATTAAATAGTGAGTTATATTTTCATCTTGTTTTTTTATCCCGAACATGTGCGTCTCCAGAAAAAGTTAAAAATTTTTTTCCGCTTAATCCAAGAATTTTTTACTAACCCAAGCGTTTGTTTCATTGTTTAATATTTTAATTAGGTGACTTACACGCTTGGAGAAATTTTAAAAATACCCAGATCCCTGAAAAGCAAGTATAAGTCGTCAAAACCACGGAATTTTTCTCTAACATTTCGCAAGCCCGTAAGTCTGGGTTGGTTATTTTTGAACCGCGTATCTTACGCAGGAATTATCTTGGCTAATAATTGTTTGTTTATTAAAATATTTTTAATTGCTCTTCACCTTGGGTTTGTTTTCTCACGTCTAAAATTAAAACCCCTTCATGTTTAAGCTTTTCTGCTGCTTGCTTCAAATAAGTCTTTACCGGATAGTGAAATCCCCAAGAGAAATTATCAAATCGAACTTAGTCTCAAATAGAATCTTGCTTGCTTTTACTTCTTGAGTAAAAATCATCTTTGCCGGTACCTGATTAGCGATCAAAAATTTTTTAGCTAATCTTAAACTATTATAAAAAGCGGTTTTGGGTTTGTAATTATAGTATATTTTTCTATCAAGCCGGGTTTTATCTAACAGATAAATTTTTAACAGTTTTCCTTGTCTTTTATAGTGATGGAAAAGCATCAAATCAATGCCAGCCATACCGCAACCAATTTCCAAGATCGCTTGATTGTTTTTAGGTAGAAAAGCTTTTATTTGTTCGTATTCCTCCTGCATATTCTTAATAAACTCCCTCTTGATTTGCTTGTTGAAAAGCCGGCTCTGAATATGGATAATAATATGAAAAAGTCCCGGCGTTTTTTTATTAAGTTCAAAAATTTAAAAAATGGATTATCTCTTAAATACTGGGTTCTTTGTATCAATATATACTTCAAGGCTTGATTTGGCACTCGAATTTTTTTCATTTTTTTGTAAATTTAAATTTGTTATAATAGCTTACGTTTTCTTTAAAGAGCTTTTTAAAAGCAAATGCCTTTTTCAAGGCTCAATCAGGAGCTCTTTTGCTAAAATGCGTAAGTAATGTTTCACCCCTGGCTCAGATAAAATAAAACATAATCATGTTTTTTGATTTCAAATCAATATTTAGTAAAGATCCTTAGTCCCTTAAAACATTATTATGAACGTTCATAGCAACAAAATTAATTTATCATTTTCTAATTAATTATCAAAGTTTATTCTTAACGCTAATTTTTTTAAAAGGCGATATTCCTTTAATTTAAACCATGGCTGGATCGGCAAAATCGGCTAATCATTTAATAACCCAACCCGTCTCCAAGTTATTACGACAAATTGCGGTGCCCGCTACCGTTGGGTTTTTCTTTAACACCATGTATAACGTGGTTGATACTTATTATGGCGGTTTAATCTCGGCTCAAGCCGTGGCCGCTCTTTCCATAACCTTTCCGGTATTTTTTGTTATTCAGGCATGCGCTAGCGGTATTGCCACTGGCGCTACCGCTTTAATCGCTAATGCTTATGGCCGGAAAAACCATAACCGGGCCCAATTATATTTATATCAAGCGATTTCTTTCGCGGTTATTTTTGCCATTCTTTTAACAATTTTAAGCTATTTGGCATCTCCGTGGCTTTTTGAATTGCTTGGCGCTCAAGATCAATACTTGCAAATGGCTATCCAATACATGAATATAATTAGTTTTGGGATCGTTATTTCACTGTTAAATTACACATTGTATTCGGCTCTTAGGGCTCAAGGAGATACTAAAATTTTTCGAGATATTTTTATTTTTTCTTTTTTTCTAAATCTAATTCTGAATCCCTGGTTCATGTTTGGGGGACTGGGCTTGCCAAGTTTTGGGCTCAAGGGCGTCGCCATGGCCACGGTTTTAATTCAGTTTATCAATTTAATTATTTTAATTATTATCATCAATAAAAGAAAATTTTTTACCAGCTTTAGTATTAAACATTTTAAACCCAAGAAAATATTTTTTTTAGAACTATCCCGACAGGGTTTACCAGCCGGCGTCAATATGCTAACTATTGCTAGCGGCATGTTTGTTATCACCTATTTTGTGAGTAGCTTTGGTCAACAAGCGGTAGCTGCTTACGGTATAGCCACAAAAGTCGATCAATTAGCAATGATGCCCATGATAGGTATCTATCATGCCACTTTAATTTTAATTGGCCAAAACAATGGCGCGAAAAAATTTATCAGAGTTAAAAAAATTATCAAATTAGCTTTAAAAAGCGGTCTTATCCTTTCAATTTTATCGGGGATTGTGATCTTAATATTTCGTCAATCAATCATTAGTCTGTTTACTCAAAATCAGCAAGTGATTTTAATTGGAGCCGGTTACCTTCAAATTTCAGCTTTTATTTATCCGGCTTATGTTATATTATATATTTTAACCTCGGCCCTTCAAGGCCTAAAAAGACCCTACTTTGCCGCTAATATCGGTATGTTTAGGCAAGTAATTGCGCCGCTTATGGTTTTTTATTGCTTACTTAATTATTTTCAAGCCAATCTCAAAGCGATTTGGTGGGGGATATTAGCCATTACCTGGCTGGCTGCTTTAATTGCCGTTGTTTATACTGGCAAGTATTTAGTTCGATTATTTGCTCAAACCGTAAAAAAAAGAGAATAATAATTCACATAAAAGAATCTGCGCTTTACTTGCGTTATCTAATAAAATTTATTAGGATTACTCTAGCATTAATTTTTATCAAAAAACTAAAAAATAATAAACATTCTTAAATCAAGAAAGCAAAAATTTCCCTAAATATTTTTAAAAATGCGTTATCTTTTTTCAAGGAGGGGAAATTTTTTTCAGTTTAGACCAGAAAAAACAAAAAACTCATCTCGTTTTTTTAGCCTAATTGGTTTTATTAGCGCTTTATTAATCGCCCTTATCTTAGGGGTTGTTTTTTATTTTGATTTTTTTTACACTTTTCGAGAAAAAATCACTGATAAATTGTTTTTAGCTTCCGAACCAAAATCTCCTATTGTCATTATCGCTATTGATAATCAAAGCATTCAAGCTTTTAATCAATGGCCTTTTGATCGTGAAATTCACGCTCAAATAATCGATAAATTAAATCAAGGACAGGCAGCTTTAATCGGCTACGATGTTAATTTTGCTCAACCCTCGCAATCTCAAGCAGATCAAGCTTTAAAAAACAGCATTGAACGAGCCGGCAATGTATTTTTGCCCCTCCAAGTTCACTATTATCTAGAGCAAGGACAGATAAAGCTTAAAAATCTAATCAAACCAATGCCGGATTTTATAGAATCCGCACAAGGTCTAGGCCTAGCCAATGTTCATCCAGATTTTGACGGAGTGATTCGTCGAGCTCCATTATTTATTAATTCTTTCCGAGAAAATTACTATTCCCTGCCTTGGTTGCTAGCTCAGCATTTTCAAAGCAAGCAACCAGACTCAAATTTAATCAAGCCCAGGGCAAACACATCAAATTATAACTCATTGTTTCGAATCAATTACGTCGGCCCGCCCGGCGCCTTTAAGAATATTTCCGCTAAAAATTTACTCCAAGCTAATTTTGATCCGGAAGTTCTCAAGAATCAAATTGTACTGGTAGGCTCAACCGCGGCTGATTTAAATGATGAGTACATGACCCCGGTTTCTAACGGTAAGCCCATGAGCGGAGTAGAAATCCTAGCTAATCAGCTCGCTACGATTCTGAACGCCAATTACCTATCAACAGTGTCTAAGCCGGAGCAAATATTGATTTTTTTATTGCTGGGTTTATTGGTAGCGGTTTTGTTCACCCGGTTGTCTCTTTTTGGCGCGATTTTGGGCTCAATCTCTGTTTTTGGCATTTATGTTATTTTTGCTTTAGTTTTATTCGATCATGGTCTTATTCTGGATCTTTTATTTCCTTTGCTTTTAATATCGTTGCTGATTTTTTTACTCTAACCTTATTGCGCTTAATAAAAGAAAAGCTTGAAAAAAAACAAATTCAAAAGATATTTTCTCAATACGTGAGCCAAGAAGTGATAGAAGAACTATTAAATAATCCGGAAAAAATTAAGCTAGGCGGGGAAGAAAGATTCTTATCCGTTTTGTTTTGCGATCTTCGTAATTTTACTAATATTTCTGAAAAGCTTACTCCTAAGCAGCTAACCGAATTTTTAAATCAATACTTCAATGTAATGACCGATTTAATTATTGATAATCGAGGCGTGCTTGATAAGTATATCGGAGACGCCATTATGGCTTTTTACGGAGCGCCGCTTAGATATAAAAACCATGCCTTTTCTGCTTGTCAAGCCGCTTTAAATATGGTTTCTGCCTTGAAAGAGCATAAACCAAAATGGGAGACGGTTTATAAAATAAAATTAAGTGTTGGCATAGGGATAAATTCCGGCAAAGTAGTGGTGGGCAACATGGGCTCAAGCAAAAGGTTTGATTACACTGTTATGGGCGATAACGTAAATTTGGCTTCTCGTTTAGAAGGGGCTACCAAAAAATATGGATGCTCAATTATTATTTCTGGATCAACCTATAAACAAATTAAAAACAAATTTTTATGCCGCTATCTTGATTTAGTCGCGCTTAAGGGCAAAGAAAAAGGGGTAAATATTTACGAGCTTGTTGGTTCTAAATCAGTTAAATTCAACAACAAAGCTGAGTTAACCAAAAAAATTAAATTATTTCATCAAGGGATCCGTTGTTATCGCTTACAAAAATGGCAAGCGGCGCGAAAAATTTTCAAAATGATTATTAAGCTGTTTCCCGATGATAAACCCAGTAAAATTTACCTGAAAAGATGTTCTTATTACCTGAACAACCCACCAGGTAATTATTGGGACGGCATTCATCGCCTAAAGAAAAAATAATATTCCATAAAAAATATTTTTGATTAATTAAAAAAATGAAAAAATTATTTTCAAGTTTTAAAAAATATTTTGGGCTTAAAAAAATTGTTAATTTTTTCAAGTCTAAACCTAAAATCAATCAATACCAAGCCCAAGAGTCAGATTTTCAAAAAAATGCTAAGCCCGCTTTTAGTATTTTTCAAGCAAAAGCCGAGTCAAAGGCGCCGGTGGACAAAACAATCAGCTTATTCCCCTCGGTTAACTGCTGCCTAAACAGTTGTTTTATCCAGGCAATCGCTATAATTGTGTTATTTGGATTAATCGCTTATCTTGGTTATTATTTTTTCTGGCCAAAACAAGAGCTTCAATTGCCTGAAACCAAGGTTTTAAGTGTTCAAGGTTCTGCATTGGTTAAAAAATCCGGTCAATCTAACTGGATTAAATTGGAAAAAAATTTCAAGCTCGAACAAGGAGATCTAATAAAAACATCTTACAATAGCAAAGCCACGCTTGTGTTTTTTGATTCTGCCTGCGCCCATATTAGCCCCGACAGCCAAATTTTACTTCAAGATCTATTTATTGACCCGGCCACGCCGGCTCGCCAACAAGTCAATCTAAAAGTCATTTCCGGCAAGGTTTGGTCTCGGGTGTTGCAATTATTGGATCAAAAGGCGCGCTATCAAGTGCGGTCAAACAACACAGTGGCCACTGTCCGAGGCACTGCTTTTGATTTTATCGTTTCGGGTGACAATGTTGAAATAACCAGCGTGGAAAGCGTTATTCAAGTTGATTTTTATCAAGATGAGCAAAAAACCCAAAAAATCGACAATTCCGAATTTTTAGCCGAGAATTATCAACTTTTTATTGATCAAAAGTTACTTAAAACCAATTCGGATCAAGCTTTAATTAAAAAAGCTATCCAGGCTGACAAACTCAAGAGTCATCGTTTCCAAGAAAACATAAAACTTGACCGGGAATTTATTGATTATCTAATCGAACAAAAAAATAAGAACCTCAAACAAGACCATCGGATTTTACCAGATTCCAAGTTTTATCAAATAGAAAAATGCAAACAGGAATTAGTAGGCTCTTTCCTTTCTGATCCAGAGCGCTTTATCCATTATATTATCAATCGGCTTAGCGAAATCTATCTTTTAGCCAATCAAAAATCATTTGATCAAGCTTTTTCTCAACTTCAAGATCTTGAATTGTTTATCCAAGCTAATTTATCCAACTTTAATGATCAAGATCAAAAGTTTATTCGTTCAAAAATCCGTAATTTTATGCCCGGTTTTTCCCTTTTAATGCGAAAAAGCTCCCCGGGTTCTTCTCTTCATGACCTCAAGTTACGTTTTGAAGACCTAGAACTTAAATATTTCAGCAGTCCCAACCATAAACAATTTTTTCAATTAAAAAATATAGAAAAAAGAGTCAATGAGTCTCGGGGAAAAATAAATTCTCACCCCGATCAATATTGTGATCAGCTTGAACAAGCGCTAAAATCCACCAACGAATTATTAAACCAAGAATTACAAAGCAGCCATTCGTTAAAACAAAGCTTAAAACAAAGTCGGCGCAAATATCGATTATTGTTTGAAAATAATTGTCTCAAACAAAATTTTTCTTCCAAATCATCGCCTAAACCACAAACGCAAAACTCAAATAAAACTCAACCTCAAAATCAAAACCGAAATAACAAAGCCAAACCCAGTCAGTTGTTAGACCAATATCAGCAAAAAGCCAGTCAGCTCATCAGTCAAGCTGGCGATCCAGAGCAAAGGCAAAGAACTTTAACTAAACTTCAAGCAGACGCTCATAAAAATATGAAAAAAAATCAAAATGGTTTGAAAAACTTATCGCGAAGCACCCTTTGCTCACGGTTTTAACTTCCTTAGTGATCGGCGTTTTTTTAACTCTGATTCTATTAGCAAAAATCAAAAACAATCAACGGTAGAAGGCAAGTCTTTTCGGGACAACTTCAACATAATCGCTTGCTTCAGGCTTTAAATTGCTAGAATTAGCTTTTTCCCTTATATTCAAATGCTGTAGTTTAATACTTGAATTAAAAAATGGCCTTCTATAATCCGAACCAAAAATTAAAAAAATGGTTGATTCATCACCATAAGTTCGTTATTTGTTCTTTAATTTTTATTATTATTTATTGTTTGATCTCTTTAATTAATCATTATAATTTCAGAACCAATGCTTTTGATCTGGGAATTTTCAACCAAACTGTTTATCATTACGCTCATGGTCAAATCAAGCCAAACACTATTCGCGGAGTTGACAATCTTTTAGGCGATCATTTTGAATTTATGTTGATATTTATTTCTCCGCTTTATTGGATTTTTAAATCTTATACTTTGCTTGTTTTTCAAATTCTGATGTTTTTCTTTGGCTCCTTGGGAATCTATTTATTCATCAAGCTAAAAACCCGAAATATAAAATTAGCATTTTTAGCGTCGCTCTTATTCTATTTGTTTTTTGGGGTTTATGACGCGCTCAGTTTTGACTATCATAATAACGCCGCCGGAATCATGCTTTTACCCTGGCTGCTGTATTTTTTTGCATCAAAGCGCCTAAAACTATATTTTTTAATCCTGGTTGTTTTCTTGCTATTCAAAGAAAATTTGAGCTTGATCGCTATGTTTTTAGGCGCAGGCTTATTTTTATTTCAACCAAAGCGCTATAAATGGGTGGGTTTTGTCACTTTAGTGGCTAGTCTGCTTTATTTCATCTTAATCATCGGCTTAGTTATTCCCAACCTCAACCAAAATCAGCATTATTATTATTTAAGCCCGTATCAAAACCAAATTTGGCCTCAGACTTTTTCCGCCAAGGAGTTAATTAAGTTTATTTTAAATTTTTTAATCCAACTATTTAATCACCCGGTCAAGCTCAGAATGTGGATTTTATTTATTTTCACCGGTGGTCTGTTTGTGTTTTTCAACAAAAGGTTATTATTGCTTTTGGTGCCTGTTTTGATTCAAAAATTCTATTCCGATCAACCTAATTATTGGGGTCATCAATTTCAATATTCAGTTGAGCTGGCCGTTATTGTCCCGACCTCAGCAGTATTATTTATCTATCATTACCTTTACCGCTATAAAATCTTGGCGCGCTCATTAGCTGTTTTTTTAATATTTAGCAATTGCTTTATTTTATCCCGGATTCATTTTTATGATCAGCGCCAAATCAATCTGCTTTTCCGGTCAAACCACTACCAACGTCCAATTCAGCGAAGCGTTTTAATACAAGCGCTTTCGTTAATTCCCGAACATGCTTCAGTCAGCGCTCAAAATACCTTGGTGCCTCATTTGGCCAATCGAGAGCAAATTTATTTATTGCCTCAAATAAATCAGGCTTCTTTTATTATCATCAATCTGAATGATGAACGAGTTTGGCCTCTTGTTAGTCAAGATGATTTGGTTCAATTAAAAAATAATCTTGTAAACCAAAACCAATACCAAACAATATTCAGCCAAAATCAAGTTTATGTTTTTTCCAGAAACTGATTATTTGAATCCAAAATTTATTCACACTGTTCTTCCCAGGCTCTTAAACATTTTTGCTTAGCCTCACACCAAGTATAGCCTCCGGGAGTTAAACAGGCATGCTCATCTCTCTGTCCTCCGATTCTCTTTTTTGGTTCGCTGCTCTTGGAATCATCTGGATTTTGTTGTTGATTTTGTTTTTTCCGATTAAAATCAGGCTGAGCGGCTTGATGGTCAGATCCACACCCCAAGAATAAACAAATCCCAACCAAGATCAAGATTTTTTTCATTTTAAAGTTCTTAACTCTAATAATCAAAATCAGCAAAATCCGGCTGAATTAAACGATTATTTAAATTTAAGCCATCAATCTTTTTAAGGTCTGACTCTTGCATTTCAAACTCTAAAGCTTTTAGGTTTTCTTCAATATGTTCGGGGTTCTTTGATCTGGGAATCGCCACCGCGTCTTTACTTAAAATCCAATTAAGCACAATTTGCGAATTGGTTTTTCGATATTTTTTCGCCAAGTCTTGAATCAAATCAATGCCAAAATCTTCACCTTGGGCTGTAGGAGAATATGCAGTTAAAAGCATTCCATGTTCATCCATGAATTTTTTTAATGCTCGTTGATAAAGCGAAGGATGAAATTCCACTTGATTGACCGAAATCTCCACCCCGGCTTTTAAAACGTCTTTTAAATGGTTTATAGTAAAGTTTGACACCCCGATTGACTTGATTAGGCCTTGATTTTTTGCTTGGTCCATAGCTTTTAAAGTTTCGCTCATGTCAACTTTTCGATTAGGCCAATGAATTAAATATAAATCCAAGTAATCTGTGTTCAACTCCCTTAAGGTTTTCTCCAAAGCAATTCTTAAATCCTGCTTTGTTAAGTTTGAAAACCAAACTTTTGAAGTCAGGAAAATATTCTGTCTTTTAATCCCGCTGTCTTGAATGCCCCGAGCTACTTCTTTTTGATTCTGATACATTTCCGCAGTATCAATATGCCGATAACCTTTTTCCAAGGCAATCTTAACCGCTTCAATACAGGTTTCCTCGGTTAATTGCCAAGTTCCAAAACCCAAAATTGGAATTTTGTTACCGCTTTTAAGTTCTTTTGTCTTCATATGTTTTTTTAAAGATTATAAAGTCATTTTATCTCGAATATTTGAGTAATTTTATGAGAAGCTATTCCATTATATTTTGCCAGTCTCCTTTTAGTAAAGCTCCAGAAAGACTCAATCCTGCTTACATGACACTTACCCCTGGCAAATTCATCTTTACTATGGTATACCCTATGATGAGTATATCCATTTAAAATTAATCCATCGTATGATCTCCATCCATCTTTATTGATTGTTGATCCCTGTAAAACTTTTCCTTGTATGATGGGCGTTAATTGTTTTTTGGAGCAATTTCTTACTATCGTTACATATACTTTACCATCTCTTTTTAAAAGTCCAAATACTGGCATTTTACCTACTGTTCCTCTTCCTCGCTTGCCACGTATCCTCTCTGCTCCAAAATAACTCTCATCACATTCAAAAATTCCTTTTCCATTAAGTTTTTCTGTCTTACTAAATTCAAAAATTTTATCTCTAAATATTGAAAAATATCTATCAACTATTCTTCGATTTAGATTCAATAATTTTGCTGTTTTTGTCGATGTTAAATCTTTGGTAAAACATAGCAAATTTTATTAATCTTTTAGGTCGAAATTTTACTGTATTTAAGTATGTTTGTAGAATAAATGAAGGATTTATTCTAGGCAAAACTCTAAGATATTAAAAATAATTAAAAAGTTTAATTAGTTCGATGGCCAGAGTCTTATTTGTTTTTTAGTTTCCTCCTTTTTCTATAACTGGTCTTTCTAGCATTATTGACTTTTTTATTATAATAATGTCTTAAGTAAATTAAAGTACCGATAAAAATTAAAGTAAAAATGATAAGCCATTTTCTAATTCTGTTGGTTTTATCAACATTACCTTGGTTTAAAACTTCAAGTTTTTTTATCTCTTTTCTACTTTTTTCCAGCTTTGCATTGAGGTCTATATTTGACTTTTTTAGTTTGTCATTTTGAATTTCCAGTTTTTCAATGTTGGTTTCATATTTGGAATAATTACATTTTGTTTTAGTGCATTGGCAATAAGAAGGGCAGATTGGTGTTGGAGCAGGGCTATGGGGTGGGCTATTATGACAATGCCTTTGGTTCCAAGGCACACCCCATTTATCGCAATTAGTTCTGCAATAATGACAACCATCGGCTGCGGTGTTGCCCGGATGAGCTTGTGCATTAGGAAAGGAGACGAATAAGATTAATAGTACGATTATAACTTTTTTCATTACTTAGATTTACTTGTTTGTATTTTTAGACGAGAGTGTACAATGTTTTGTGTAAACGGGTTAAAATAAATTAATCAAAAAATAATTTAATAACCCGCTTAACATAAAACTATGTACAAAAAAATCATAGCACAGAATCTAAACAAAAAAAAAGAACTTTAAAAAGCATGT
>WJJI01000028.1 GCA_014729795.1 Candidatus Moraniibacteriota bacterium | reverse complement strand
ATAAAGGCAGACCAAAACCAAGCAAACAAACGATTAAAAAAAGATTAATGATTTTAACGTAAGTTTTTTTCATGATATATGTATAATGATTGATTTTTATTTTTGGTTTGTTGATGTTTGTGATAGGACGCTTAAACTATACAGGAGAGAGGGCGAGGAGTCAAGGAGGTGCGCATAAAAAACGATATAATGTTAAAAAAAGGGAAGATATGCTATATTGACATTTAGACATTTAAAGGTCCGTTATTCAATAAAACAATCACTTACGGCAAATTCTTTTTTTTGGTAAATTTTTTTATAATATGGAACTCTTGTTATATTGTGTTATCGGGTAGCGGGTTTTTTAAGTTCGTAACTTATAATATTTTTTATTTTCAATTAAAACAATAAAAGATTTAATGACTAATAATAATAACCAAGGATCTTATAAAATCGCGGTTGATGCGGCTGATTTGTGCTATAATAGGGTAGATGGCACCCGAATTTACATCCAGAATCTTTTAGATAAAATCGGTTTAGTTGATAAAAATAATAAATATTTAATATACTTAAAAGGCAAGGTTAACAAGCAACTAGAATTTAAAAAGTTTAAGAATTATATTTTAAAGAAGTCTTATTCTCCATTTTTTTGGACTCAATTAAAGTTTCCTTTTGAACTTGCCCGAGACAAGCCGGATTTATTGTGGATGCCTTTGCAAACCGTGCCTTTTTACTTACCCAAGAATATAAAAGTAGTGGTTACGATTCATGATTTGGCCTTCAAGGTTTATGGACGATATTTTTTAAGCAAGGATCATTTTTTATTAACTAATTTTACCAAACAAGCAATAAAAAGAGCGGACAAGATTATTGCGGTTTCAGAAAACACCCGTCGAGATATTATAAAATATTATCAAGTTTCTCCAAATAAAGTAGCGGTTGTGTATCATGGTTATAATCAAAAGCTTTTTAATCCTGAAAAGGCTAAAAATACGGCTAAAATTGAAAAAGTTATGGCCAAATATAACATTAATAGTCGCTATATTATCTATACCGGAGCGATTCAGCCAAGAAAAAATTTAAAGCTTTTAATAAAAGCCTTTAAAAAATTAAAAGATTATTATATTTATCATCAAGAATTTAAAGATTTGAAATTAGTGATTGCCGGTGAAAAAGCATGGATGCACGAAGGCGTAACAAAAGCGGCTCGAGAATCACGATATAGTACAGATATTATTTTTACCGGGCAATTTGAAACCCAGGAACTGCCTTATTTATTGGGAGGAGCTGAGCTGTTTGTTTTGCCAAGCTTGTATGAGGGTTTTGGTATGCCAATGTTAGAAGCCATGGCCTGCGGAATTCCGGTAGTGGCGGCTAGAAATTCCAGCTTAACTGAAGTTGGAGGCGAGGCGGTTAGGTACTTTCATGAAAAAAGATTGGATGATTTATTTAATAGCTTAGTTGAGGTATTAAAAGATCAAAAAGCTCAGAAAAAGATGATCAAAAAGGGATTAAAACAAGTCGGGAAATTCTCTTGGGATAGATGCGCAAATGAGACTTGCAGGGTATTTGAGTCTGTGCTAAATTAATCTAGATGTAAAAAAACGAGGAAAAAATTTTTCCCAAGTAAATGAAGATAATAAAATTGATAAATTAACTTTTTTATGAATAAATTCTTTAGGTTTTTAAACATATCACCAAAACAAACAAGATTGGTGTTGACCCGCAATCAAATATCATATTTAGCTCAGTAATTAAATTCCCAAAACAGGGAATTTTTTTATAGGAAGCTTTAGGTGAGTGTGTCTAAATAAATAGAAACAGGTTAATAAATCATGAAAGCAAAGCTAATATTGGAAGATAAAACGGTTTTTGAAGGGGAATCGTTTGGTTTTGAAAAAGCCAAGACTGGGGAAGTTGTTTTTAATACCGGTATGGTAGGCTATCCAGAAAGTTTAACCGATCCTTCATATCGTGGACAAATTTTAGTTTTAACTTATCCTTTGATTGGAAATTATGGAATTCCGGCAACAGACAAGGAAAACGGTTTGGCAAAATACTTTGAATCAAACAGAGCGCAAATTAGCGGTTTGGTGGTAGCTGATTATTCGGTTAACTACAATCATTGGCAGGCAACTAAGAGTTTGGGTAAGTTTTTACAAGAACAAGGAATCCCGGCAATTTTTGGAGTTGATACCCGAGCTTTAACCAAAAAATTGCGCAGCAAAGGAGTGATGTTGGGAAAAATAATTTTTTCGGCAGATAAAAAAAAATCAAAATTGGATTTTCGGGATCCAAATCAAGAAAATTTAGTGGCTCAGGTATGCGTAAAAAAGCCAATTAACTATAAACCGAGCAAAAAAATAAGCGGCAATAAATATTGGAAGAAACCCAAACGAATTGTGGTGGTTGATTGCGGGGTTAAGAATAACATTCTAAGGAGTTTTTTGGATTTTGGTTTGGAGGTTTTGCGAGTTCCTTACGATTATGACTTTACCAAAGAAAAATGTCAGGGAATCTTCATTTCCAATGGCCCGGGAGATCCAATGGTAAATCAACAAACAATTGCAAATATTGCAAAGGCTTTTCAGGGTAAAAAACCGATTTTCGGGATTTGTTTAGGTAATCAATTAATGGCTTTGGCGGCTAAGGCAAAAACCTATAAATTAAAATTTGGTCATCGAAGTCAAAATCAACCTTGTCAAGAAATTGGTACCAGTCGTTGTTATTTAACCAGCCAAAATCACGGTTTTGTGGTGGCTAAAAATAGCTTAAACAGAGATTGGAAACCTTGGTTTATTAATGTTAATGACGGGACGATTGAAGGGATTAAACACGATAATGAGCGATTCTTCGCGGTTCAATTTCACCCTGAAGCTTTTCCGGGGCCGCAGGATACGGCCTGGTTAATTGAAAAATTCGTTAAGATGCTATAAATGGCAGAAAAAATTAAAAAAGTTTTATTATTGGGTTCCGGAGGCTTAAAAATTGGTCAGGCTGGCGAGTTTGATTATTCAGGCAGTCAAGCAATTAAAGCAATGAAAGAGGAAAAACTTGAAATAATTTTAGTGAATCCGAATATTGCCACGGTACAAACCGATAAAGGATTGGCTGATAAGGTATATTTTTTGCCGGTAAGGTATGAGTTTGTAAAACAGGTTATTGAAAAAGAAAAACCAGAAGCGATAATGCTGGCTTTTGGCGGTCAAACCGCATTAAATTGCGGATTAGAATTACATGAAAAGGGAGTTTTAAAAAAATATGGAATAAAAATACTTGGTACTTCGATTAGGACAATTATGAAAACCGAAGATCGGGATTTGTTTGTTAAAGAATTAAAAAAAATTAAAGTTAAAACCCCGAAAAGCATAGCAGTAAGCTCGAAAAAACAAGCTTTGACCATGATCAAAAAAATCGGTTATCCAATTATTGTACGGGCGGCCTATTCTTTAGGAGGTCAGGGATCGGGTTTTGCAAAAAATCAGGAACAGTTGGAAGCATTATTGGATACGGCTTTTAGCTATTCCAAACAGGTCTTGCTGGAGGAATCATTAAAAGGTTGGAAAGAAATTGAATATGAAGTTGTTCGAGATGAATATGATAATTGCGTGACAGTTTGTAATATGGAAAACTTTGATCCTTTGGGAGTTCACACCGGCGAATCAATCGTGGTTGCGCCAAGCCAAACCTTGAATAATCGCGAGTATCATTTTTTACGATCAGTCGGGATTAAAGTAATGAAACATTTGGGTATTGTGGGGGAAGGCAATATTCAATTCGCGCTTGACCCGGAAAGTCTTGACTATCGAGTTATTGAGGTGAACGCTCGTTTAAGTAGATCATCGGCTTTGGCTTCCAAGGCTACCGGTTACCCTTTAGCCTACATCGCGGCAAAGCTTGGATTAGGGCAAAAGCTTTGGCGGATTAAAAATGCGATTACTCAAAAAACCACAGCTTGCTTTGAGCCGGCTTTAGATTACGTGGTAGTTAAATTTCCACGTTGGGATTTAAACAAGTTCCGAAAGGTTAATTTGGAAATTGGCTCGGAAATGAAAAGCGTGGGTGAGGTTATGGCTATTGGTAGAAATTTTGCCGAAGCTTTGCAAAAAGCTATCAGGATGCTTCAGACCGGTTCTTATGGCTTTACAGATTGGAGTTTTGAATTTAAAAATTTAGCCAAAGAAATTAGGAAACCAACTCCAAGACGAATTTTTGCCATTGCCAAAGCACTTGAAGATGGTTGGAGCGTGAAGGAAATCGCTAAGCTTAGTCAGATTGACCCTTGGTTTTTATATAAATTAAGGCAAATATCTGAGTATAGAAACGAAATTCATAACTTAATTAAATATTTAAAATTTGAGAAGCTAGACAAATACAAAAGTAAAACCATCAAACATATAAGAAATATTTATAAAAAACACACGGCTTTTTTGATAAAGGGGGTAAAGCAAAAAAAACGCGCCATTGGAATTTTAAGACAAGCCAAGCAATTAGGTTATTCAGACGCGCAAATTGGTTGGTATTTGATGGTTAATGAGAGGGAGGTTAGAAAACTAAGAAAAGAGTTGGGAATTATTCCAGTAGTAAAACGGATTGATACCATGGCGGCCGAATTTCCGGCTAAAACCAATTATCTTTACTTTACATATAACGGTTGGGAGAATGACATAAAAGCAACTCAAAAAGCAAAAAATAAAGTTGTGGTTTTAGGCAGCGGCCCATATTGCATTGGTTCTTCGGTTGAATTCGATTGGTGTTGCGTGAATACGATTAGAGATTTTCGTAAAGCCGGCTATGAGACAGTAATGGTAAATTATAATCCGGAAACCGTTTCAACTGATTATGATGAATGTGATAAATTATACTTTGATGAATTAAGCGAAGAGCGAGTTTTGGATATTTGGGATCAGGAAAAGCCGAATGGAATAATAATCTCGGTGGGCGGACAGGTGCCGAATAATTTAGCATTGGCTTTGAATAAAAGCGGAGTGAAAATTTTAGGAACCGACCCTAAAAATATTGATAGAGCCGAAGATCGACACAAGTTTTCCAGCTTGTTGGATATGCTACAAATTTCTCAACCGCAATGGAAGGAGTTAACCAGCATCGAAAAAGCTTTGGCTTTTGCCAAAAAAGTGGGCTACCCGGTCTTGGTTAGACCTTCTTATGTTTTAAGCGGTATGGCCATGAGCGTGGCTTTTAATAAAGCGCATTTGCGTAATTATTTGGATATTGCCACTCAGATCTCCAAGGAGCATCCGGTGGTTGTTAGCAAATTTGAAGTCGGCGCCAAAGAAATAGAAATTGATGCGGTGGCCAATCAAGGCGATGTGTTGATTTATGCGATTGGAGAGCACATAGAGCACGCCGGAGTACATAGCGGCGACGCTACCATTGCTTTGCCAGGCCAGAAATTGTATTTAGAGACAATCAGAAGGATTAAAAGAATTACAAAAAATATTGCTCAGGCCTTGAAAATTACCGGGCCGTTTAATATTCAATTTTTAGCCAAAGCCAATGATATAAAAGTAATTGAGTGCAACCTAAGAGCAAGTCGCTCCTTTCCATTTTCCAGTAAGACAACCGGTTATAATTTTATCAAAATCGCGGCTCAGGTTATGCGTGAAGACAATAAAGATGAACAGTATAATACCATTGACTTAGACTATATTGGAGTTAAAGCGCCGCAATTTTCTTTTTCTCGATTAAAGGGAGCTGATCCTGTTTTGGGCGTGGAAATGACCTCTACCGGCGAGGTAGCAACCATTGGCGATTCCCTAGAAGAAGCTTTCTTGAAATCAATGTACGCGATAGGGTTTCAAAAACCTAAAAAGAGTATTTTTGTATCTCTGGGTCCGCTTGAAGTTAAGCTTGATTTTATCAGTTATTTTGAACGATTAAAAGCCTTGGGCTATCGGATTTATGCCACTGAAAAAACAACCGAAGTGGCTTCAAAACGAGGCGTGAAATTACAATTATTAAAATTAAAATTTCCCAAAAATCAAGTCAAAGACCATACTCAGATTTTAAATCAGTTTTTAAGCAAAAACATTGAATTGGTAATTAATATTCCTAAAAGTTTAAATAAAAAAGGCGCTACCAAGGGTTATTATATTAGAAGAGCGACAATTGACGGTAATATTCCTTTGATAAATAATTTACAGGTAGCTAAATTAATAGTACGGTCTTTGGAAAAAAATCCGGTTTTGAAGATCAAAAGCTGGGATGATTATGTTGATAATTATCATTGATCAAGAACTAACTCGTTATAAAATATTTTTTTATGCAACATTTAATTAGTATTAGAAATTTAGATCGGCAAAAAATTGAACAACTGATCGAGTTGGCAAACCTGATTAAAAAAGAGCCGGCTCAATTTGCGGAAAAATTAGATAAAAAAATTATAGCTAGCTTATTTTTCGAGGCTTCAACTCGC
The DNA here is from genome assembly GCA_014729795.1 of Candidatus Moraniibacteriota bacterium. Classification (GTDB taxonomy): domain Bacteria; phylum Patescibacteriota; class Minisyncoccia; order CAIUEV01; family JAHKAQ01; genus WJJI01. The sequence goes on along the minus strand of WJJI01000028.1, from coordinate 50,205 downwards.
ACTAGATTAAGCTTTGAGGTCGCTAGCTTGCGATTAGGCGCTAAAGTGATCGGTTTTGCCGATAAGACCAATACCTCTTATGGCGGAAAAGGAGAAAGCCTAGAAGACACTATTAGAATAGTGGGCGGTTATGCTGACTTAATTGTGATGCGTCATCCGGAAATGGGATCAGTAGAGTTGGCAGCTCAAGTTGTTAACCGGCCATTAATTAATGCCGGCGATGGAGCCAACGAACATCCTACTCAAACATTGCTAGATTTGATGACCATAAAAGAAATCAGAGGCGCTTTGGATGGATTAAAGATCGCGCTTTGGGGAGATTTGAAGTATGGGCGGACGGCACGATCTTTGGCTTTGGGGTTGGCTAATTATGAAAATGTTACAATTTATTGCGTACACCACCCCGGATTAGGTTTTGTTTCAAAGTTAAGACAGGAACTGAAGCGCAAAAATTTAAAACTAGAGTTAAAACCAAACATCAAGCAGGTCTTAAAAAAAGCCGATATTATTTACGCGACTAGAACGCAGACTGAAAGATTTAAAAGCGAACAAGTCGGGACAAAAAAATTAAATATTTTAACGATAAACAAAAAAATGTTGGAAAATTGCAACCCGGCTTTAAAGATCTTACATCCTTTGCCGCGCCGACAAGAGCTTGATCCGGAAATCGACAAAACCAAACACGCGCATTACTTTGAGCAGGCTCGGAATGGAATGTATATTAGAATGGCTTTATTAGTGGATATTTTAGAGAAATCTGATTAAGCGCGGAAAGCTCAAAGGTTGGAAAAAACAGACTCTTTCCTAAATGGTTAACAATTATGGGTTTAAAAGATATGGAGCTAAAAGCTGAAAAAATTAAAATATTTAATCAAGGCAAAATTGAAACGGTTAGTGATTTAGTTATACCGATAAAGAATATTAAAAAAAACAAACAGTTATTACTTAAAGCTGATCGAGATTGGTTGCTTTTTCCAGGCTTAATTGATCCGCACGTTCATGTTCGAGATTTTGAACAAAGCCATAAAGAAGACTTTTTATCTGTTTCACAGGCGGCGGCAGCTGGCGGCTATGTTTATTTTATAGATATGCCCAACAGTCAACCGCCGGTAGTTGATTTAAAGACTTTGAGCAAGCGCGTTAAAGCCGCAAATTTGAGCTGTTTGGAATGCGGCTTTCATTTTGGCGCCAGCAGCCAAGACAATTTAGAAGCGATTTTAGAAGCAGCAAAGAACAACAAAGTTCATTCGGTGAAGTTGTATTTAAACCACACGACCGGCGATTTATTAATTGAAAATCAGAAGCTATTAGAGAAATATTTTCGCAACATAGATCTTATAAGCGTGCACGCCGAGCAGGAAAAGATTGATTTAGTGATTAAATTAGCTAAAAAATATGGAACCAAGTTGTATTTATGTCACGTAAGAGGCAGGGAGGAACTTGAGAAGATCAGGCCATATAAGCTTAAATACCCGAATCGGTTTTTTATTGAAGTTACCTTACACCATTTGTTTTTAACCAAACAGGCCGATGACGATGCTTTTAAAATGATGAAACCGTCTTTGGGGGGCAAAGATGATCAAGCAGCGCTTTGGCAGGGAATCAAGCAGGGAGTAGTTGATACGATCGGTACTGATCATGCTCCTCATTTAATCAAGGAAAAGAAAAGCAAAGAGCCGCCTTTTGGAGTGCCCGGCATAGAAACAAGCATGGCTTTGATGATGCAGGCATATTTAGAAAAAAACATAACTTTACAGCAAATTTTTTACTTAATGGTTAAGAATCCGGCTCAAATTTTTAAGATTGGTGAGAATTATAATTATTGCTATAATCCAAATCAGATTAAAACCAAATTAAGAGATTTTGTAATTGTTGATTTATCCAGTAAACACACGTTGAAGCAAAGAGGCATCAAAAGCAAGGCAAAATGGAGTCCCTTTGAAGATTGGTCACTGATCGGCTGGCCAAAGATAACTGTGGCCGGGGGAAGATTGGTTTATAGTGATTATAACCAGAACATGATCGATTAACATAGCAGACAACAGGTCAAGTTCGGGAAAATTAGTATCATTAATACATGAGTAAGCAAAAAATTGATTCAAGGGTAAATTTCTTGGGAGTTGAATTTCCCAATCCAATTGTTTTGAGTTCGGGAATTTTAGGCATGACCGCTACCTCCATGGAAAAGGTAATTACAAGTGGAGCCGGTGGAGTTACTACAAAATCAACAAATATTTCAGGCAGGGACGGCAATCCTTGCCCCAAAGTCATTACTTATGAAGCGGGCATGTTAAACTGTTATGGTTTAACCAACGCGGGTTTTCTAAATGAAAAAAATGAAATTAAAGAATTAAAACAGAGAAGACCGGAAAATCCGGTTATTATTAGTATTTTTGGTTTTAGCTTAGAGGAGTTTGAACAGATTGCTAAAAAGCTTGACCAAACTCAAGCTGATTTGGTGGAAGTTAATATTTCTTGCCCAAACGTAAAAGAAGAAACCCCGAAACCTTTTGCTTGTTTAACAGGTATGCCCAGGCAGGTTGTGAAGTTGGTTAAAAAAAACACCAAAAAACCGATTATTGTAAAATTGTCGCCTAATGTTACCGATATTGTGGCGATTGCCAAAGAAGTTGAAGATGCCGGGGCGGACGCAATTTCCGCGATTAATACTTTGGGACCGGGGATGGTGATTAATATTGAAGCAAAAAGGCCGGTATTGTCTGTTGGATCGGGTGGAATAAGCGGACCGGCGATTCGTCCTTTAGCGGTAAGAATGATTTATGATGTTTATCAAGCGGTTAAGATTCCTTTGGTGGGCATTGGAGGCGTAACCACGGGGCGAGATGCATTGGAAATGATTATGGCCGGGGCTGAGTTAGTGGGAGTTGGTTCCGGGGTTTATTATCAAGGTATAGATATTTTTGCCAAAATTAACCAAGAAATTAGAAAATGGATGCAAAAAAATCAAGTGAAATCGATCGCTGAATTGGTGGGAGCGGCTCATAGATAAATTAAAATCATGTCTAAAGCAATTAAAAAACCAGAACAACCAAAGATTTATAAAGTTAAGCAAATTATTCAAGAAGCTCAAGGGTTCAAGACCTTTAGGTTTCAAGGTAAAATGGAATTAGAAGCCGGGCAGTTTATTATGTTTTGGATTCCGGGTTTAGACATGAAGCCTTTTAGTGTTTCCTCTTCTGATGGTGAATATTTTGAAATAACCGCAATGAAAATTGGTGATTTTACACAAGCCATGTTTAACTTAAAAGTCGGTGATCAGGTTGGCATTCAGGGACCTTATGGTCGAGGTTTTCAGATTTCAGAAAAAAATAATATTGTGATTATGGGCGGCGGTTGTGGGATCGCGCCGATAAATTTATTAGTTGAACGCGCCCAAGCAAAAAATAAAAATATTACTTTTATTGGAGGTTGTCGCAATCAAGCGGTTTTTTTAAAAAGAGAAAAAATTGCTAAACTGATTAAGAATTGTTATTTTACAACCGACGACGGTTCTTTCGGAGAAAAAGGCTTCACTACAGAGATTTTAGAAAAATTAATAAAAAAAGGCCAAAAAATTGATCAGATTTTAGCATGCGGGCCGGAAATAATGCTTTATAAATGCGCGAAAATCGCGGTAAAAAATAACATTGCCTGTCAAGTATCATTAGAACGAATGATGAAATGCGCGATTGGTATTTGCGGTCAATGTGTTTTGGATGGTTCCGGGATTAGAGTTTGTAAGGATGGCCCTGTTTTAAGCGCGGAAAAAGCTTTAACCTCTCCCGAGTTCGGTAGCTATAAAAGAGATGAGCGTGGTCGTATTGTTAAGGCGTGAAACTTAATTATTATAATTTACAAACATGAACAATCAAGAGATTGCTGAAATTTTACTAGAAGAAAAAGCGGTTTTGATTCAACCCAAACAACCATTTACCTTTACATCAGGCATGATCTCACCGATTTATGTTGATAATCGGATTTTAATTTCCATGCCCAGCTCAAGAAAGATAATTACAGATAAATTAAAAGCCAGAATTGAAGCTGTAAGTCAAGATCCGGATTTGGTTTTGGCTGGCACCGCTACAGCCGCGATCCCATGGACTGCTTTTTTAGCTCAAGATATGAATTTACCCATGGTTTATGTACGACCAGAAAAAAAGCAACATGGAGCCGGCAAACAAGTGGAAGGTAAGATAAAAAAAGGAGCCAAGGTGGTTGTGGTTGAAGATATGCTTAGCACTGGCGGCAGCTCAATAAGTTCGGCTCAGGCTTTAAAGCAAGAATGCCAAGCCCAAGTTTTAGCAGTGGTGGTAATTTATTCTCATGAACTTAAAGTCTGTAAAGAAAATTTTTCGCAAGCCAAATTAGAAGCTCATTATTTAGTGGGCTTTGACCGGGTTTTAGACCAGGCTTATCAAAAAAATTACATTACCGAACAGGAAAAGAAAATCGCGGGTGAATGGAAAGAGCTTGGTTTTGAATGGGCAAAGAGGTATGCGCTTAACAACTAATGATTTATTTCCTACGCGCGTAGGTTATATGATTTTTAAATAACTTGAATAATTTTATGAGTAAACAATTGATTATAATTGGCTCGGACCATCGAGGTTATAAACTTAAACAAGAATTGATCAAATGGTTGAATCGGAATAAATATGAAGTAAAGGATTACGGCACCGATTCGGAAAAAAGCGTGGATTATCCCAAAATAGCGGCTAGAGCGGTTAATGCGGTTTTGGTTCAAGATAAAGCTTTGGGGGTTTTAATTTGTTCTTCCGGGATTGGAATGAGCATGGCGGCAAATCGTTTCGCGGGTATTCGAGCAGCCCTGGTTTATAATCGGGAGGTGGCCAAACATACTCGTGAGCATAATTTAGCTAATGTTATTTGTTTGGCCGCGGATCATTTTTCTTTAAAAGAACAGAAAAAAATGTTGTCCGATTGGTTGATTACCAAACCAACTAAAAAGGAGCGTTATCTTAAAAGAACGATCATGATGGATGAATTAATGCCGCCAAGTTGCCCAGGTTGTTTTTAATTTTAAGAATTAAGCGTTGGGTATTTTTGATAAAAAATTTTTCAAAAAATGAAAACTTGGTCACGTCGCTTTGTTTTTTTGAGAAGTTTCTTAACTTGTTAAAAAAATGTTATCGCTAATTTTTTAATATTAAAAAATGAAATTACAATTAGCCTTGGATTTTACCGAGTTAAATCCGGCGCTTGAAGTAGCGGAAAAGGCCGCTGATTATATTGATATAATGGAGGCAGGCACACCTTTGATAAAAGCAGTGGGTTTGGAAGCGGTCAGAGCTTTAAAAGACAGGTTTCCGCATAAAATCATTGATGCAGATATGAAGGCAGCTGACGTGGGAGATTTGGAAACCCGAATTGCGGCGCAAGCCGGCGCAAATATTGTCCATGTTTTGGGGATATCGCCTTTGGAAACCGTAAAGGAAGCGGTAGAAGAAGCTAAAAAACATGATGATGTTACAATCGCGGTTGATATTTGTGGAATTATGGAATTGGTAGGTTTTGAAGGTTTAAAGCGAAGAATTAAAGACATTGAAGCGTTACAGCCGGGTTTATTGGAGGTTCACACAACAATAAGTCAACAACGGCAAGGCATGTCTCCGTTTGCCCAAATTGAAGAAATCGCCAAGATTACTAATTTGCAATTGGCTGTGGCCGGTGGTATTAACGCGCAAAGCGTTAGGGAATTGGCGGGAATACGAAATCTAAATGTTGTGATTGTTGGCGGAGGCATCACTAGAGCCGAAAATTCCAAGGAGGAAGCTAAAAAAATTAAAAAAGCTTTGGATGAACTATAATTACAAAATATGATTAACGCTATAATAAAAGATTACGTAAACAATTTAAAACAAGTATTGGAAAAAGCGAATTTCAATCAAATTGAGCGAGTAGGTAACCAACTGAGTATTGCCAATCGAGTTTTTATTTATGGCGCGGGTCGCAGCGGTTTGGTTGGCAAGGCTTTTGCTATGCGGTTAATGCACCTCGGGATAGAAGTGTTTTTTATAGGAGAGACCGTGACCCCGGCGGTTGCTAAAGGAGATGCGATTTTGTTTATTTCAGGTTCAGGAAACACGGTGAGTGTAGTTAATATGTTAAAAATTGCCAAACAGCAAGGCTTGGTGGTTTTAGGCATAACTGGCGAGCAATCCGGAAAATTACATCAACAAGCAGATTACGTAATATATTTAAAAACGAAAACCAAAGAAAAATCCGGAGATTATTTGACTATGCAATTGTTAGGCACGAGAAGACAAATAGCGCCAATGGGAACCACCTTTGAAACCGCAGCCTTAATAACTTTAGACACTTTGATAGCGATTTTAATGAGCAAATTAGGGAAAACCGAAGCTGATTTAAAAAAAAGACACGCGAATCTGGAATAGATAGAAACGTATAGGAAAAGGACAAAAACTAAGAAGATGGGGAATTTTCAGCATAGTCAGAGCTTTTAATTGCAGGGATTGCGGCTAAATCAGCAACAAGCTTCCGGCAAATTAAATGGCTTTAATTGGAAAAATATTAATTGCAACGTCGGGAACAGTAGCAACCTTGCTTTAACTTGATTTTGAGGTTAAAAAAATTAAAAAAACGGGTAAATATGGCGATTAAACAGGTTAAAGCCGCAGAAAAACAGACTGATAAAATCAGGATAAGGTAAAAAATTTTAATTAGCATGCCGAATTTTTTAAGCGGGTCTATAGGAACCTAGCAACATCCAATCCTTGACAAAATATAAGAAAATATTCAAAATAGACTGTTTTGTTTTAATCATGATTTTTGCTAATAGGATCATTTAAACAAGCGGTTTTATGAATAAAGAACAAGTAGAAAAAATTAAACAGGAATGGGTTGCCAATTTAAGAGGCAAGTTAGATTTTATTTTAAGAAAAACCAAAAAAACCCTACAAAAAAACAAGGGCTTAAGTGTTTATTTGATAGTTTTGTTGGTCAGTTTAATGATTTTGATTTTCACAAATTATATTCGAGAGAATAGAACGGTTAAAAAATTAAATCCCGCTCCAATTAGCCCCGAACCTGAGAAAGAGCAAAATCAAAACACGTATATTATACATCAAGAATTATATGAAAAGCAGATTGTTTTTCCGGGAGTGATAGATATCGTAAAGCCCAAAGATTATCAATATTATTATAAAAATAAAAAACAACAGAGATTTGAATATGATGACGAGACTTTTGTGATTGATTTACAAGATTTCAAGGACGAGCGTAATGAAAATGATTATCGGCAATCAAAACAAGATAATTCTTTAATTGATTTATCTAAGCCAAAAAAAAAGGAGCAGGTTAGCTTAAAGAGTCAAATAGACCAAGAACAGCCAACCCCAAGCAAAAATCCCAGAATGACTTTATTAGAAAAAGCGGTTGGCGAATTGCAAGCTAAGGTTTTAGAAAAAGAAGTCAGAGCTAGCGGGAATTCAAGAATGGTTATTAGATCATTTTTACCTCAGGATTTTAACAATCACCTTTCATTTGGATTACAGGCTAAAGTGGACTTAGTTAATTCCTCTGAAAGTATCAAGGGGGTAATTAACGAAATTGATAAAAATAAATACGCTTACGCTGGACTGATTTATGTGGAAATTGCCATAGATAGCGAACTTAAACCAGGATTAACCGGAGAATTGGTGGAAATTGAGTTAAAAACTTTAGCGCGACCAAGCTATTTAGTGCCCAAGGATTACGTTAAATTTGATTCAAAAGACAAACCTTATGTAATTATGAATCAAGAGAAGCAATATGTGATCGTGAATTTGCAGAATGATGGAAGATATGAGATTATTTTTGAAGGCATTAAAGAAGGTTTGACGATTGAAAAATAATACCCGGGTAATTTAAATATTTTGAGGCGGTAGCAGAAATTTATAATTTATAGCTAAATAAAACCGTGCTTTATAAAAAAACCAAGATAATCGCCGGTAATTCCAATAAAATATTGGCTCAAGAATTGGAAAAACAGATGGAAATTGAACTAACAAAAGTAGATATTGATAAATTTCCCAATGGCGAAAAACGAATTCGAATCAAGGAAGACTTAAGCGATGATTTGGTTTTTGTGTTACAGTCTTTGGTTGAACCGGTTGATGAAATGTTGATGGAATTGTTGCTTTTAGTGGATGCTTGTAGAAACAGTGGAGCAAAAAGAATTGTGGCGGTAATTCCTTGGCTTGGCTATTCGGCTCAGGATAAGATTTTTCGTCCGGGGGAGCCTTTATCGGCTCGATTGGTGGCAAAACTTATTAAATCCGCCGGGGTTCAAGAGGTAATTTTACTAGAGACTCATTCACCGCTTAACCAAAAATATTTTCAAGAAATTGGCCTAGAGGTTAAAGTTTTAAACGCGGTTGATATTTTTGTCGATTTATTGGCTCAAAAGATAAAAAAACAAAGGCGGGAATGGAGTGTGCTTTGTATTGACAAGGGAGCGCTGGAAAGATCTAAAACTTTAGCGGAAAAATTAGGATTGCAATTAATAAAGTTAAAGAAAGATCGGGATCTAAATACTGGCAAGGTTACTTTCGCGGATTTTACTGATGATTTAGACGGCAAGAAAGTGATTTCTTTTGACGATTTTGTTTCAACCGGTTTCAGCTTAATTAAATCATGTGAAATCATTAAAAACTTGGGGGTAAGGTATTATTTAATTTGTATCGCTCATGGGGTGTTGGTTAATCGAGCTTGGGAAAAAATTCAGAGAAGTCGAATTGATAAAATTTGGTTAAGCAACTCTTATCCAATTCCGGAAAAAAAGCGGATAGCGAAATTTAGAATAATTTCTTGCGCCGGGTTAATCGCTCAAACTATAAAAAATGTTATTAAGAAGAAAAACCAAAAAGGTTAAAATCGGGCAAATAGCAATAGGAGGTAAGGAGCCGATTCGGATTCAGTCCATGACTAACACATTAACAAGCGATGTAAGAGCCACGGTTAAACAAATTAAAAATCTGGAAAAAGCGGGTTGCGAGTTGGTTCGAGTAGCTATTCCGGATAAAGCCTCGGCCATGGCGATTAGCAGGATTAAACCTAAGATAAACATACCGATTATTGCTGATATCCATTTTGATTATAAGTTAGCGGTTATGGCTTGTCGCAATCAAGCGGATAAAATTCGGATTAATCCCGGCAATATTAAACCAAAAGGCTTGCTCGAAATAATCGCGGCGGCTAAGCATAGTAATATTCCCATAAGAATTGGGGTTAATTCCGGTTCCATTGAAACAGATATTTTAAAAAAATTTAAAAAGCCAAAAGCGCGAGCTTTGGTTGCTTCCGCTAAGAGACAAATTGATTTTTTTCAGCAGCGGGGATTTAGCAATTTAGTAATTTCAGTTAAGCACAGCGATGTTATTGAAACAGTGAAAGCCAATGAACAAATTAGTAAGTTTGTTGATTATCCCTTGCATTTAGGGGTGACCGAAGCTGGCTTTGGTTCTTCTGGATTGATTAAATCGGCTTTGGCTTTTGGGGTCTTGCTTTATCAAGGAATTGGCGATACTATAAGAGTATCTTTAAGCCAAGATCCAAAAAAAGAAATTGAAGCGGGGCGTAAAATGCTAAGTTTTTTAGGTTTAAGAAAAGCCGGAGTTGAGATAATCAGTTGTCCGACTTGCGCGCGAACTTGCATTGATGTTGAACAATTAGCTAAGGAATTAGAACGTTCAACCAAAAATATGAAAAAGCAAATAAAAGTAGCAGTCATGGGTTGTTTGGTAAACGGACCGGGCGAGGCAAAGCAAGCTGACTTTGGAGTAAGCGGGATGGATTCAAAAAATAAGGAATTGATGTATTTTGAAAAAGGCAAAGTTAAGAAAAAAATAACTTGTAGTGAAGCTAAAAAATTTTTAATAAAAAAAATTGAAACTTATAGATGTACAAAGTAATTATTCACGGTAGAGGCGGACAAGGAGCCAAAACTATGGCGATGTTATTAGCCGAAGCTATCATAGAATCAGGTAAATTCGCTCAGGCTTTTCCCGAATATGGTCCAGAACGTACCGGGGCGCCGGTTCGAGCTTATGTAAGAATGAGTAATAATCAAATTTTAACCAAAGAGCCCGTCAGTAAGCCTGATTTAGTAATAATGCTAGACGATAGCTTATTAGAAAATCGAGAAGTTATAGAGACCTTAAGAGACAATCCGATTTTAATAGTGAATACCAACAAAGAAGAAGAGGACATTGTTGAAGTGATTTTGCGAAGGATAAATTACGATGGCAAGCTTTATTTGATAGATGCCTTAGAGTTTATTGAGGGGGAGAAGGGAGTTCATTTTTCAGCGGCCATATTTGGGAAGTTAATTAAAATAACAGAAATGATCTCGCTTGAAGATTTTAAAAAGGTTTACAAGAATAAATTTGAAGAAAAATTAGGTCCGGAAATCATGGCTAAAACCATGAATGTTATTGATCGAGGTTATGATAGTTTGTAAGTTCTTAACATATTAATCAAATTATATAATGTTAAAAAGCTGGAAAGATATTCCAATTGGAGGCTATATTGTGCAGCCAGGCAATTCAAAAACCAACAAAACCGGAAACTGGCGGATGGAAAAACCTTTGATAGATCAGCAAAAATGTGTAAAATGTCAGACATGTACTCGTAATTGTCCGGAGGATGCAATGAAGCCGGCAGATGATCAGATTAAAATCGATTATGATTATTGCAAAGGTTGTGGATTGTGTTCAGACATTTGCCCGGTTAAAGCGATTGAAATGAAGTAAATTACAAACACTTAATTGAAAATATTAACATTTTTTAATTCGCATTAATTATTAATATTTAAATTATATTATGAAAAAAATTTCGGAAAATCCTATGAAAAAAATATGGGAAAAAGTTAAAAATGACAGAGGTCTGCAAATCACAATTGGTATGGTAGTGATTGGAATTGTGGGTTTAATCGCGCTTTCAAAAGTATTTAGCGGCAACAATAATAAGCCAGCAACGGAGAATGAACAATCAGGAGCTGAAGAACAAGAATTTGAATATAGTTCAGAATTTCCTGATTTTAATAAAAAACAACAACCTTTGAATCCGGATGAGGTGAGTCCAATTTCAGGCTTGAAATGTGAAGAGCCAGCCAATAAAGATCGTCGTCCCATCGCGGTTATGTTGGCCGCTGATAAAAGCGTGCGACCGCTTTCTGGTAATTCAACCGCAGATATGGTGATTGAAATGCCGGTGATTACCGCAAGCGTAACCAGATTAATGGCGATTTATGTTTGTAATTCTCCAGAAGAAATTGGTTCAATTAGGAGCGCCAGGCATGATTATTTAACCCTTGCCAAGGGTTTGGACGCTATTTATGCGCATTGGGGTGGTTCTCATTTTGCTTTAGAAATGTTAAAAAACAAGAATACGGTTCCGGATTTAGATGCTTTGGCTAACAAAGGTGGAGCCTTTTACCGAAAACCGGGAATACCGGCGCCGGATAATGGCTTTACTTCATATGAGGGTCTTTTATCATCAGCCAAATCTTTAGGTTATCGAACCGAGAATCATTTTGAAGGCTATCCTCATAGAGAAGAAAGCCCAATGAATGAACGAGGCAAAGGCGGTACCTTAACAGTTGGTTTTGCTTCTCAGTTTCGAGTACAGTATACTTATGATCCTAAAACCAACAGTTATTTAAGAAAATGGGGCGGACGAATTGATACGGACGCCAACACCAAAGAACAAGTAGCGCCGAAAAATGTAATAGTAATGTTTGCCAACAGTAGACAGATTGAAGGTCAATATAATGACGTTGACGTGGAGGGAGAGGGAGATTTATACGCTTACATTGAGGGCAAGGAAATAAAAGGCAAATGGGAGAAGAAAAAAGGTAACTGTGTAATTGGTAATGAATTAGTATGCTTGAATTCCGCTAAATTGAAATTCTTGAATGAAAACGGAGAGGAAATTAAACTTATTCCCGGACAAATTTGGGTTGAAGTATTAGAGCCGGGCCAGAAATTAAAATGGGAGCCGGTAACAATCTAGGAATCGGAAATTTTCAATTAGAGCTCGAAACATAAATTTTTTTTAGGGTAAATTTCAAGTATTTACGCGCTTGGTAAATTTTCAGAGAAAACTCCGCGGTTTTCACGTGTGCTTAATATGCGCTTTAAAAATTCCGGTATTTTTTGCAAAATCTCCTTAACATGTAAGTCATAGTAAACATTGAAATAAAATGCTATATTTATACTATGGGGTTGGCGAACACCAAATACTGAATAGAAAAAAACAAATTAGATTAAAGCTTCAGGAAAAAAAACAGGTTTTGGTGGAGTTAAGCGACTTTACAGATTTTAAGCTTGATAAATTAGCGGATTTATTAGGAGGAGGCGGATTGTTTAGCAAGCAAAGCAATGTTTTTATGTCTGATTTTGCAGGCCAAACCAATAAAGAACAACAAGAAAAATTGCTTAACTTGTTAAAAAATAACAATTTATACAAAGATCAAGATAATGTTTTATATTTTTTTGAACCCAAAATAGATAAGCGTACCCAATTTTATAAATATTTACAAAGAAACGCTAGTTATAAGCAAGATTTTACAAGACTTGATGGAGCTAATTTAATAAATTATATTGGCGGTTTAGCCAAAGAAAAAAATATTTTGGTTTCCAGGGATGTGCTTCAGCGTTTAGTTCAGGATTATTTTCAGGATCCATTTATGATTATGAATGCTTTGGATAAGCTTAAAAACTACAAGCAAGGCAAGCGGATTCAAATACAAGACCTAGAACAGATTACCGACGCTCAAATAATCAATGATATTTTTAAAACAATCGAGGCTTTGGGTAGAGGAGACAGAAAAGCAGCTTTGAAATTATTAGGTAATCACTTGGAAACCGGGGAAAACCATTATTATTTACTCAGTATGATTGCTTATGGTTATCGAACTTTGACAAAAATAAAAAGCGCTCAAGGCGCAGCGGCTAACTCTATTGATAGTATTGTTAAGCAAACCAAATTGAATCGTTTTGTGGTAGCTAAAAACTTAAGCTACGCGAATCGTTACACCCTAGAAAGCTTAAAGAGAATAATGGTGAAAATTAGTCAGATTGATTACTCAATAAAGACCGGGCAGTCTAATCCGGAAAACGCCCTTTATTTATTGGCGGCTTTTAGTTAAAGCTTTTACCAGACGACTTTTTTTACGAGCCGCGGTGTTTTTCTTGATGACTTTATTTTGACAGGCTTTGTCAATAGCTTTTTGAGCTTTTTGATAGCTTTTTCCGGCTTGCTCAGGTTTGTTTTGAGCAAGGTAATTTTTGGTTTGTTTGATTAATTGTTTGACTTGATTTTTAGCCCGCTGGTTGGTTTTTCTTTTTTTGGCACTGGTTTTGACGAATTTCTTGGCTGACTTGGTATTTGGCATGAAATTGATTAAGATATTATTATAAGGATTCTTAAAAGAAAATTATGAATTAATTAATAACACAAAATAGGATAAAAATCAACATAGGAGTCGATAATCCATTATTGGTTTAAAATTTATGAGTTAATTTTTAAAATAAAAAATGTATATTTTAGCAATCAATTGTGGCAGCCAGACTTTGAAATATAAATTGTTCAATCGGAGTTTTGAAATGATAAAAAAAGGAGGGGTAAGCAAGATTGGTTTTAGTCAAATTAAAGACCATACTCAAGCTTTAAAAAAAGCGGTAGAAGAAATAGGCGGTTTAGTTAAACAAATACAAATTGTTGGCCACCGCTACGTTAATGGAGGTAATGAATTTGTTAAGCCGGAGGTGATTGATAAAAATGATCTTGATAAATTAGAGCAACTGAATAATATTGCGCCGCTTCATAACCCGCACAATCTGGCCGGAATTATAGCTACGCAAAAACAATTACCAAAGGCACAAAACGTAGCGGTTTTTGACACGGCCTTTTATCAAGATTTACCAGAAGTTGCTTGGAGATACGCAATTAATAAAAAGGTGGCGGATAAATACGGCTATCGGCGTTTTGGTTTTCATGGAATATCGCACGAATATGTTTGTAATCAGGCGGCTAAAGAACTTAAAAAAGAGTTAAAAAAAATAAAATTAATATCGGTGCATTTAGGTGGAGGCGCTAGCATAACCGCAACGAGATACGGGCGGGCTATTGATACCAGCATGGGCTTTACTCCTTTGGAGGGCTTGGCCATGATGACCCGTAGCGGAGATCTTGATCCAGGGTTGGTAATTGATTTAATGAATAAGGGATGGAAACCCGCTAAAATCGATAATTTATTGAATCAGGAGAGTGGAATTTTTGGAATTTGTGCGCAGAAAGACATGCTCAAGGTTTTAAAAAATTTAGACAAGCCCTTAATTAAATTAGCTTATGATATTTATATTTACCGAATCAGAAAATATTTAGGCGCTTATTACGCAGTGCTTAACGGTTGTGACGCAGTGATTTTTACCGGATCGGTTGGTTCGGGTATGCCAATAACGCGTAATCGAGCGGTGAAGAATTTAAAAATTTTAAACAAGGTCAAAATTCTTCCTATTGAAACCAACGAGGAGCTTTTAATCGCTCAAAAAGCCAAACAAGCCTTTGAAAAATAAGCAAAAAGTTATGAAAATACTCAAAGTTTTATTAGTTGGCGGCGGAACTGGGGGGCATTTATATCCGCTTTTGTCAACGGCTAGAAAAATCAATCAACTTAAACAAGGACAAGTCAAGTTTTTATTTATTGGACCGGTAAATAAATATTCTAAACAAATATTGGAGAAAAACGGGATTAAGACCAAAGCGATTTTTGCGGCAAAATGGCGACGCTACTTTTCTGTGTTAAATTTTTTGGAGATATTGTTTTTTCCTTTAGGCCTATTGCAGAGTTTATTTCAGGTTTTACTATTTATGCCGGACGTGGTTTTTTCCAAAGGTGGTTATGGTAGCGTTCCGGCTTTGATAGCGGCCAGGGTATATTTTATTCCGATTTTAATCCACGAGTCAGACGCGATTGCGGGTAAGGCTAATCAAATTATGAGCAAAATAGCCGATAAAGTGGCAATTTCCTTTGAAGGAGCAAGGGAAAGCTTTAGCTTAAAAAAGGTTTTTTTCACCGGTAATCCGGTAAGAACCAATATTCGTAGCGGTAGCTTTGAAAAGGCTCGGCGGATTTTTAAATTAACCAATCAAAAACCGGTGATTTTGATTATGGGAGGAAGCCAAGGGGCTGAGCTAATAAACGAGCGTATGGCTCGTTTGGCTAAAGTTTTATTAAAGCATTTTCAGATAATTCATCAAACCGGCATGGGAAAGCGAGAAAAAGTGCGTTCAATTCTAGCTCGGCAAGGAATAAAAATGAATAGATCCGATTATCATACGATTGAGTTCATGTCGGATGAGCTGATTCATGCTTATCAAGCGGCGGATATTATTATTTCTCGGGCCGGAGCCATTACAATTAGCGAAATAGCGGCGGTGGGTAAGCCTTCAATTTTGGTGCCGTTAGGAAGCGGGGCCAATAAACATCAGCTTTATAATGCTTATAGCGTGGGTAAATTAGGCGCAGCGGTAGTTTTAGAGGAGCATAATTTTACTCGAGAGATTATTTTACGTAATATTCGAGAAATTTTGACCAATCCCATGCTTAAGCAAAATATGATTAAAAAAGTTCAGAAGTTCTATTATCCACAAGCCGCGGAAAAATTAGCTTTCGCGCTTTTATATTTAGCCCAGGAGGTGGATGATGTTGAGGGTATGGGATTATTTGAATAAATTTTTTTATATAATTTTTTTGGTAAATTCTAAATTTTGTTGATATGCCTAGAAAACGAAAAACAGTTCAAAACAATGAAAACCCGGTTAAGAGCAATTGGCGGGTTAGTTTTTTGTTTTTAATCGTAGTTGTTATAGCAGGGGTGGTGATGGGCAGACTTTATAAGTTACAGATTTTAGAGCATGATAAATTTGAAGCCAGGGCTGCCGATCAGTATGAATTTTTTGAGCAATTGAGTGCTAATCGCGGCAATATTTATATTAGAGACGGTCAGGATAACTTAATTCCGGTAGCTATTAATGAGGATAAAGCCTCGGTGGTGGTGGTGCCAAAAAATATTCGCGATACCGAAGGAGTGATTAAAACCTTAGCCACAGCATTAGAACTTGATGAAAAGCAAGTAAGAAAAAAGGTGACTAAAGAAAACGATTATTACGAGATTATTAAACGGAAAATAACTCAAGAGCAAGCGGATATAATTAAATCAAAAAATATGGCCGGAGTTGATTTGGTTATGGAAAGCTGGCGAAGTTACCCGGAAGGACAATTGGCTGCTCAAACCATTGGTTTTGTGGGTTATAAAGAGAATGAAAGGGTTGGTCAATATGGGATAGAAGGAGAGTTTAATGATGAATTGGAAGGCGAGTCAGGTTATATTCGCGCTGAAAGGGATGGGACCGGGCGCTGGATATCTTTGAGTCAGCGGATTTTAGAAAAGCCGGAAAACGGGGCAGATTTGGTTTTAACTCTAGATCAGACGGCGCAATACTATGTGGAAAGCTTACTAGAAGAGTCGGTTAATAAGTATGGGGCCAGTTCAGGCAGTATTTTGGTGATGGAGCCAGATACGGGCAAGGTACTTGCCATGGCCAATTATCCAACCTATAACAATAATGAATTTTCCAAAGTTGAAGACATTGGAGTTTTTCAGAATAATTGTGTTAGTAGTCAATATGAACCCGGTTCGATTTTTAAACCAGTAACCGCTTCAATTCCTTTAAATTTGGGCTTGGTTAATCCGAATACAACTTATCAGGATAAGGGATACTATAAGGTAGATGAATACACGATTAAAAATTCCGATGAGAAGGTTTACGGCACGGTAAGTCTAACCGAATTTTTAGAATTGTCGTTAAATACCGGAGCGATTTGGGCAATGAAAACCGCCGGCCAGGCAAAATTTCATCAATATTTGAAAGATTATGGTTTTGGCCAAAAGACCGGAATTGAACTAGAGGGTGAAGTTAAAGGGGATATTAGAAATTTAGGTTATAATCGAGAGGTTAATTTTGTGACCGCGGCTTTTGGACAAGGGATTTCAGTGACGCCCATTCAATTAGTAACCGCATTTTCTGCGATTGTGAATGGCGGAGAGTTGATGAAACCGCAAATTGTTGAAAAGGTTATTTATAATCATAAAGATAAAGAAAAAGAAGCTGTTGTTGATTCGGAAGTAATCAGAAGGGTTATCGGCGAACAGTCTTCCAAAAGCATGAGAAGTATGTTGATTTCAGTAGTTGAGAACGGTTGGGGAAAAAAGGCCAAAGTACCGGGTTATTTGATTGGCGGTAAAACCGGAACAGCGCAAATTCCGGCGCAAGATGGAAATGGATATTCCGATGATACTATCCATAGCTTTATTGGATTTGCGCCAGCTCAAGATCCTAAATTTGTAACTTTAGTAAAGTTAGATAAAGTAAACGCGGTGAGATTTGCGGCTGATTCCTCGGCTTTGGTAACCGGCAAATTAAACAAATTTTTACTTGACCATTATCATGTTTTTCCTACAGAGGAAATTGACGAAAAAGAAATGGAAAAGTTTAATAAATTAATGGAGTTAAAGGAGGAGGATTTGAAGAGGATCAAGGAGCAGGATTCAGATGAGGGCGCAGAGGGATTCGTTCCTATTGATTGATATAGCCCAAAAGATTGTTGATTTGCTTTTTCGGATTTTTTTGATATATTTTAATCAAGATAAATATTACCACAATATCAAGTGGTTATTTTTGATTAGCAAACATTTATGCATATTTCTTTGGCAGCGGACAAAGTATTTGAATTGGGAGGGTTGCCGATTACAAATACGATGATCACGGTTTGGGTTGTGATGGCCATGGTTCTTGTTGGCGCTTATTTGGTTGGCAGAAATATTCAATCGGTGCCGCGCGGTATGCAGAATGTGGCGGAGCTTATTCTTGAAGGACTATATAATTACTACAACTCGGTATTTCAAGATAAAAAAAAGACTAAGAAATATTTCGCACTGTTAACAAGCTTTTTTTTGATAATTGTGATTGGCAATTGGACTGGAATTTTAATTGAATTGTTTCCGATTTATGTCCAAGCCCCGTTAGCTCATAAAAGCCACGAAGTTCATTTACTGCGGGGGATCAACACAGATTTAAACGTAACATTAAGCTGGGCTTTGATTTCGGTAGGATTGGTGCAATTTTTTGGGGTTAGTAGTTTGGGTTTTTTTAATTATTTTAGTAAATTTATTAATTTAAAAGGGCCCATTGATTTTTTTGTCGGAATTATAGAGATTATTAGTGAATTATCCCGAATCGTGACTTTCAGTTTTCGGCTTTTTGGTAATATTTTAGGAGGCGGAATAGTGCTTTTGATAATTAGCGAAATGACATCCAGCTTTAAGGTCTCAGGGGTAAATTTGCCGCTTTTTGGCACACCAATCCCGTTTTATGGTCTTGAGTTGTTTGTTGGATTCATTCAGGCTCTAATTTTCACGACTTTGACCTTGGTTTTTATTAAGATGGCTACAGAGGAACACCATTAGTTTAAAATTAGGAATTAGCCGTTTGGATAAATTTTGAAATTTTTGCAAGCAGGTAATTCTTAAGAATTTAGGTTTTTTAATAGATCTTAAATTTGGAATTACGCGTTTGGTAAATTTTTTGAGTCTGAATCTTTTCGATCATGCGAGTTTTTTGGAAAATTTCCTCAAACGCGTAATTCCTATAAATAATTATTAAATAAATTAAAACAATGGAAGAGACAACTCATAATGCTGTAGAAGCAGCGAGTCAAATAAAATATTTAGCCAAAGGCATCGCGTTTGCCTTAGCTGGAGTAGCGCCAGCCATAGCAATTGGCATGATCGCCAGTAAAGCCATGCAGGCGATTGGCAGAAATCCAGAAGCGGCCCCGAAAATTCAAGTATCAATGATTATTGCAGCGGCTTTTGCCGAAGGAATTGCAATTATTACATTGATTCTCTCGTTTATTATGTAATTAGCAAGCGAGTAAATATATATTAACATGGAAATATTAGAACTCTTCAGTGTAGATATTAAGATTATATTATTTAATATTATATCTTTTATTATCTTTTTATTGTTGTTGCGGAAAATTTTATACCGTCCGGTTTTAAAAATGCTGGAGAAAAGGCGGAAAAAAATTGAAAAAAGCTTAAAAGAAGCAAAACAAATCAGTGCTAAAATGGAAAAGACCGACCAGCAAGTGGAAAAAACACTTAAAAAGGCAAAGAAGCAAGCCTTATTGATTATTGAGAAAGCCAAAGAAAACGCGGATAAAGAAAAAAACAAAACCAAAGAACAAGCGCGCGAGGAAATCAAGCAATTGAAAGACAAGACCGCCAAAGAACTGCAAGAAGAAAAGGCCAATTTAGTAAATGAAGCCAGGCAAGAAATCGTTAATTTGGTAGTTGAGCTTTCCAAAAAGATAATCAAGAGAAATATTAAGCAAGAAGATCAAGCAAAAATCAATCAGGAATTGCTTGAATTAATTAAACGTAGGTAAAAAGATGGCCATAGCAGTAGAAAAATACGCCCGAGCTTTGTGTGAAGCGACCGAACGAGCATCGAATGAGCAATTGCCAAGCATATTGGCTAAATTTGTGGCTTTGCTTAAAAAGCATCATCGGCAGTTTGATCTTGATTTGATTGTCAATCAGATACAAGAAATTTATCAAAGTGACAAAAAATATTCTGTGCCGGTATTGCTTGAGTATTTGGAAATAAATCCAACCGAGCAGATTAAAGATTTTTTAAAACAACAATATCCCGATAAAGAGATTGTAATTAAAGCAAAGCAGAACCCGGCTTTAATAGCCGGTGCCAGACTGTCAACCGATGAGTATTTAATAGACGGCTCGGTGCAGGGTAAATTGGCAAGTTTTAAGCAACGGGTTGGCTGAACCAAAACAGAACTTTCGCATTTGATAAGTTAAGCCATGAAACTGATTTAAGTATGATAAGGGACAAGCATTTTTTCTAACAGAATAAGATCAAATAAATTTTTAAAAATATTTATGTCTTCAAAAAAGGATCAGATAATTGAATATTTAAAAAAGCAAATTACCGAGTTTGAACCCGAAGCTAAAACCGAAGAAATAGGCAAAGTAATTGAAGTCGGAGACGGAATCGCAACTGTAAGCGGTTTGAGTCAAGCCATGAGCCAGGAATTATTGGATTTTGGTCAAGATGTTTACGGAGTGGCTTTGAACTTAAATCGAGATAACATCGGAGCGGTGATTTTAGGTGATTATGAAAATATTAAGGAAGGAGACGTGGTAAAAAGCACAGGGCGAATTTTATCAGTGCCGGTTGGAGAAGAAATGATTGGCAGAGTGATTAATCCTTTGGGTTTTAGTTTGGATGGTAAGGATGAAGTGAAAACCCAGCATTATTATCCAATTGAGAAAATCGCGCCCGGAGTGATGAAAAGAAAATCAGTGGACCAACCATTGCAAACAGGTATTAAAGCGATTGATTTAATGATCCCGATTGGACGAGGCCAGAGAGAACTAATTATTGGAGATCGTCAAACCGGAAAAACCGCGGTGGCGATCGATGCAATTATTAATCAAAAAGGTAAGGATTGTATCTGTATTTATGTGGCAATTGGTCAGAAAAAATCAAAAGTAGCTAAAATCGTGGCTGAGTTAGAAAAGCGCGGAGCCATGGAATACACCACCGTGGTATTGGCCGGTTCTTCGGAACCGGCATCTTTTTCGTATATGGCGCCTTATTCGGGTTGCGCGATTGGCGAATATTTTATGGATCAAGGCAAAGACGTATTAGTTGTTTATGATGATCTAAGCAAGCATGCTTGGAGTTATCGACAAATTTCTTTATTACTTCGCAGACCCCCAGGCAGGGAAGCTTATCCTGGCGATATTTTTTACCTGCACTCAAGATTGTTGGAACGGGCAGCCAGATTAAGCAAGGATCAAGGCGGGGGTTCTTTAACCGCTTTGCCCATTATTGAAACCCAAGCCGGAGATATTTCTGCATATATTCCTACTAATGTAATTTCGATTACAGATGGGCAGATTTATTTGGAGTCGGATTTGTTTTATCAAGGCATTAGGCCAGCGGTTAACGTGGGTTTTTCGGTTTCCAGAGTGGGTTCGGCCGCGCAAACCAAGGCGGTTAAATCAGTGGCGGGAAAAATGAGGCTGGATTTGGCGCAGTTTCGAGAAAGAGCAGCTTTTGCAGAATTTTCTTCAGACTTAGATGAAAAAACCAAACAGATGATTGATCGAGGCAAACGTTTAACCGAGATTATTAAACAGGATCAATATGAGCCTATATCAATGGCTCATCAGGTGGTTACTGTTTACGCGGTAAATGAAGGTTATTTTGATGAAATAAAAGTAAAGGCGATCAAAAAATATGAAGAAAAACTGATTCAATTTTTGGAAGCAGAAATTAGCGACACTATGCAGAAAATTGAAGAAACCGGTCAGTTAAGCGATGAGCTTTTAAAAAATTTAAACAAGGCCTTAGATGAATTTGCGGCCAATCAGGTAGAGGCTCGGGATAAGATTTATGCGGATAGCGAAAAGAAGGATCAGAAGTATGAGAAAAAAGTTAAAAGGGATCAAGAATAATAATTAAATGACCATGAGGTTTAAATACCAAAAAACTCATCATTGTAAAGCCGCGATTGTGCTTTGTATGGATTTTCGGTTTTGGGAGCCGGTGATTGAATATTTAAAAACCAATAATATTAATGATTTTGATATTATCGCGGTACCGGGCGCGGCTAAAGAGATATTAGACCCCAAGAGCAATTTAGTGGAGAAAAGTTTGCAAGTTTCCAGCCGGCTTCACTGTATTGAGCAGATTATAATAATTAATCACGCTGATTGCGGAGCTTATGGCGGAAGAAAAAAATTTGATTCAATTGAACAAGAAAAAGAGTTTCAGTTAAAGCAAATTAAAGAAGCCATGAACAAAATTAAACAGCAGATTGAAGTGAAGAAAATTAAGGGTTTGTATGTTGATTTAGATAAGGCCGGAGAAAAAATAAACTTTGCGCAGGTTAATTAGTGATTAAATAAGCGTTAGGATTTGAATTCAAAAAATTACGCATAATAAATTATTTTTTAATGAGCAACACCAAAGAGCTAAAAGCCAGGTTAAAATCGATTAGGAATACTCGCAAAATTACAAAAGCCATGGAAATGGTGGCGGCTTCGAAGATGAAAAAGGTAATCAATAGAGCGATTAGAACTCGAGAATACACGCAAACGGCTTGGGAAATTTTGACTAAAATTTCCGAATCTGTGGACAAAATCCATCCTTTATTAATGATAAGACCGGTAAAAAAAGTTTGTTTGATTGTTTTTACTTCAAACAAGGGCTTATGTGGCGGATTAAATAACCAATTATTGAGAAAAGTTAATACTAATTTAAAAAATCCTTATAATTTATTGATTAACAGGACTCATGATCGCAAGATTTTGCCCAAAATTGATCCAAAGCAGGCGGTTTTTGAGATCGTGACCGTGGGTAAAAAAGGAGAAGAGGAAATGATAAGATTAAATCGGAATTTGATTGCGGTTTTTAATGATTTTAACGAACAGTCGACTTTGAGTAACTTAAAACCAGTGGCGAAAATGGCTATTGATGGTTATGTGGCTAAAAAATATGATAAAGTGGTAATTGCTTATACTGATTTTATTTCCACGGTTTCAAATAAACCAAGATTAAGGCAAGTCTTGCCGGTTTCCAGAAAAGATTTAGAGCGACAGCTCGAAGAATTGGGTCGAGGAGTTTCAGAAGAACAGGAAATGGAAGAGTTGAAAGCTGAAGTTGAGGAGCGTTATTATACTTTCGAGCCAAATAAAGAGAAGATTTTGGAAATGATTTTGCCCAAAGTGGTGGAAAGCCAGATTTATCAGGCTTTTTTGGAATCGCAAGCAGCTGAGTTTTCCGCGCGCATGTTAACTATGAAGAATGCGAGCGACACAGCCATGGATATGATTAAAAGTTTCGAATTTCAGTATAATCAAGCTAGACAAGCGGCGATTACTTCGGAATTAGCCGAAATTAGCGCCGGAATGGCGGTTTTAAATGATTAAGGGTTCATTAAGCGCCAGGAAAAACTTTATAATAAATCTTAATTTGTTTTTATGAAAGGTAAAATTAGTCAAATAATCGGGCCGGTAGTGGACGTAAGTTTTGAAGAAGAAGTACCGCAAGTTCTAAACGCTTTGGAAGTTAAGCGCGATCAGAATAAATTAGTGTTGGAAGTGCAGCAGCATTTAGGAGCGGGGCAAGTAAGAACTATTGCTATGGGAGCTACTGATGGATTAAAACGCGATATGGAGGTGATTGATACGGGTAAGCCAATCCAAGTGCCTGTAGGAGAAAAGACTTTAGGCAGAATGTTTGATGTTTTAGGCAACCCTATTGATAACAAACAGGAATTAGAACGGGAAAATCAAAGTCCAATTCATCGAGAAGCGCCTAAATTTACCCAACAGTCTAATGAAATAGAAATTTTTGAAACTGGCATCAAAGTAATTGATTTAATTTGTCCGTTCATGAAAGGCGGTAAAGTTGGTTTGTTTGGCGGAGCCGGAGTGGGGAAAACAGTAATTATTCAGGAATTGATTCATAATATCGCATCCGAGCATGGGGGCTTTTCAGTGTTTGCCGGAGTGGGGGAACGTACTCGAGAAGGTAATGACCTGTATTATGAAATGAAAGAATCAGGGGTGTTGGATAAAACCACTTTGATTTTTGGCCAGATGAACGAACCGCCGGGAGCCAGAGCTCGAGTTGGTTTGTCCGGTTTAACCATGGCTGAACATTTTCGAGATCAGGGCGGCAAGGATGTTTTATTCTTTATTGATAATATATTTAGATTTACCCAAGCTGGTTCAGAAATGTCCGCGTTATTAGGGCGAATTCCATCAGCGGTTGGTTATCAACCAACTTTGGCCGAAGAGATGGGACAATTACAAGAGCGAATTACTTCGACCAAAAAAGGTTCAATTACGTCAATTCAAGCGGTTTATGTGCCGGCTGATGATATGAGCGATCCGGCGCCGGCTACCACTTTTGCTCATTTAGACTCAACGGTTTCGCTTTCCAGGTCATTATCGGAGCTAGGAATTTATCCAGCGGTAGATCCGCTTGATTCTAGTTCAACTATTTTGGATCCCAAAATCGTAGGCCGGGAGCATTATCAAACAGCTCGAGAAGTGCAAAGGGTGTTGCAGCGTTATAAAGACCTACAAGACATAATCGCGATTTTAGGCATGGATGAACTTTCCAATGAAGATAAGCTGTTGGTTAACAGGGCTCGAAAAATTCAGAAATTTTTATCTCAACCCTTTAGCGTAGCCGAACAATTTACCGGCACTAAAGGGGTATATGTTAAGCGCGAAGATACGGTAAGGAGCTTTAAAGAAATTTTAGCCGGCAAGCATGACGAAAAAAACGAACAGGATTTTTATATGCAGGGTAGTTTATAAATAAAAAAGCATTTGAAAAGACTTGTTAATTATATAATAAATTTGCAGAAAAAGCTGAATTTTTTTGGAAACGTGTATTCAATAAGTTTTAGAAAATTTTTGAAAAAATCCCGAGTTGATGTTTTTTAAAATTTGTCTAAAAGGGCAAAAGTATTTCATTAAATTCAATAAAAACTATGCTTTTAGGTATTGTTTCTGATACGCATTCTGTTTGGGAAAATATTGATAAGGCTATAACTAAGATGCAACAGCTGCAGGTTGGCAGGATTTATCATTGTGGAGATTGGACCGAACCCGAAGTCATGCAAAAATTTGCTCAAACAGGAATTGCGATCCGGGGAGTGATGGGTAATTGCGATTTAAATTATTTGGATTATCAAATTCGGGGGAAAACAGATGTTAAGATCAGCGATCGATTGCTTGAAGACAGGCAGCAAAATAAAAAAATAGCTGTTTATCATGGGCATGATCAAAACTTTTTACAAAAAATTATCGATTCGGGTCGTTACGATTTGGTGTTTTGCGGGCACACTCATTGGGCGCAAATCGAACAGCATAACCAAACCATAGTTATTAATCCCGGATCAGTGATGGGTTATTATGGTCGACCGGTTCGGAAAAAAATTCAACCCAGCGTAGCTGTTTATAATTTAAACAATAATCAAGGCAAAATAATAAAGATATGAAGGTAAAAATCAGAGAAAAGGACAAATTGGATCAAAAATTTATTAAGAATTTTTTAAGACATGATTTAATTGACCTGCATATTCATATTGGTGGAGCCATGAGCCCTCACACCTTATGGGAAATTGCTCACAGTCAGGGAATAAAATTACCGGTTAAGGATTATTGGGATTTTGTGATGTTTTTACGCAATATTGACAACATGGAAGACCTGCATAAAGTTTACGAGTGGACGGAGAAGATTCAAAGCAGTCCCAAAGCCATCGAAAGGGGGATTTATAATGTTATTTCTAAAGAATATCGATCAGCTAATGTTTCGGTGATTGAGTTGCGATTTAATCCTTTATTTCGAACCCGGGGTGGCGAGATTGATATGGATCATATCATTCACGCAGCTATCAGGGGGATGGAACGAGCCATGCTTGATTATGGGGTAAAAGCGGGATTGATTTTTTGTCTTGATCGGCGTCTGCATTATGATTACAATAAAATTATTATGGAAAAAGCCGTAGATTATAAAGACCGAGGCGTGGTTGGGATTGATATAACCGGACCTGAAGAATTTTATTTTAAAAAAGAAAAGAGCTTTAAGGCTTATAAAAAGCACTTTAAAGAAAACATCGGAGTGGACATTACTAATCCAAAATATCTAAATTTTGAAGACAGCGATTATCTAAAGCAATATATTGAATTATTTAAAAAAGCCAAGCAAGCAGGTTTAGGCATTACGGTTCATACCGGCGAAGCATATAATACAACCGGGGAGCGGGTAATTAAAGTAATTGAAGCGATCAAACCGGATCGGATTGGACATGGTATTAAAGCGGCGTGGAATCAAAAAGCTATGAAAATGATAAAGAAAAACCGGATTGTTTTAGAGGTATGTCCTAGTATGAATTTATTGACAGGCACAGTAAAGGATTGGCAAGAGATGCGTTTTATTTTAAAAACTTTTTTAGCAAATGATATTGAATTTGCTATCAACACTGACGGGCCTTACTTGGCGCAAACCGGATTAGCCAAAGAGTTTAAACATTTATTCGACAATAAGGTTTTGAGTCAGAACCAGCTTATGAAATGTCTTGATATAGCCAAAAAGGCCAGTTTTATTGATAATTAAAAAATTTTTGTGAATTATTATGAAAGGCCCAGGAGCTACGAAGATCCGATAAAATGGAAATCGCTCAGCAAAAAAGAGAAATATGAATACGCAAAATCGGTTAGATTAAAGTTTTTAAATGTTTTTGAAGATAAAAAATCTAAATTTACTCTACTTACCATAATTAATGGTATTGTTGGAAGAGTTTACGATAAAATAACACAAGAAAAAATTTCTAATAATTCTTTTTATGATTCAGAGCCAGAAACTATTTTATTAGGACATGCGTTAGTCGGAGGAACATTTGATTTAGGTAAACTTGAAGATATGAATGTGGATTTGCCCAATGGAGAATTATTAAAGATACTTAAACAGATGCAGGCTTGTTTGAGGTTAGCAAGGATTAAAGACGAAGTTATTAATCAAGAAAAATCTTCTAATTATTATAACGTAATAGAATCAAAGATTCGAGCTTTAACACAAAATTTGGATATTGATCAAATTAGAGAAGCCGATGAAGCTTTTATGGATTGCCAGACAGCTTATCAAGCTTTAAAAAAGACATTATTATTTCATATGTTGATTGGTAGCAGTATAGATAATAAAAACCTAATAGGCTTGGATTTACCAAACCAAAATCTTACCAATTTGGTTGATGCGTTATGGAAAGGATATTTAAAAAAGGGGAGGGGTAAATCAGTTCCTGGATGATCATGGTTCATAAGTTTTTAGTTTTAATTTTAGATCCTTTGCTTGTGTCGATTATTTTGTAACCTTGAGCTATAATTTTATCTCTGAGTTGATCAGCTAGTTTAAATTTTTTTTGTTGACGAGCTTGTTCTCTTTTTTGAGCAAGTTTTTTAATGTTGCGGGGAATAACTTGTTTGGATTTTGAGGTTTTAGTTAAAATAGCAAAAACTTGATCTAATTTTTCTAGTGTGGCCAGTACCTGTTTAGGATTAGATAAGGTTTGGTTTTTTATGGTTTTGTTGGTGTTTTTTACCAAATCTAAAAGTACGCTAACCGCCAAAGGAGTGTTTAGGTCTTGATTGAGCGCTTGGATGAACTTTTTTAAGTAAGAACGGACGTTAATTGATTTAGCTTTAGCGCCGGTTTGTTTTGGTTTTGGATTGTTTGTTTGAGGAAAATCCCGGAGCTCTTGATAAAGCTGGTTGATTTTTTGTAGATTTTTACTGGCTTGATCCAGGGCCTTAAAAGAGAAATTGGCTTTGCTGCGATAGTGGGATTGCAGTTTAAGCAAACGGAAGGCTAAGGGTTGATAGCCTCTTTGCTCTAAACTGGGGTATTTGTTAGAAGGGGTTTTGGATAAAGTATAGATGTTTTTTAGCGATTTGGACATTTTTTGATTATCTAGATAAAAATGTCGGGTATGAATCCAGAAACGAACAAATTTTTTACCGGTATAAGCCTGACTTTGAGCGATTTCACATTCGTGATGCGGGAAGATGTTGTCTTCTCCTCCAGTATGAATGTCAATCGAGCCCCCCAGGTATTTGGTGGCCATGGCGGTACATTCAATATGCCAGCCTGGAAATCCTTGACCCCAAGGGCTTGGCCAATGCAGGGTATGTTTTTTGTTTTTGCCCACCCGTTTGATCCATAAAGCAAAATCAGCGGGATTTTTTTTGTTTTCATTGATTTGAACTCGGGCACCGGCTTGAATTTTGTTTAGAGTGTTACCGGATAGTTTTCCATAAGCTTGAAAGTGCTTAACATTAAAATAAACACCATCGGAGGTTTCGTAAGCGTACTTTTTTTTGATTAAATCTTGAATGATTTTAATGATTTGGGGGATTTCTTGGGTGGGTCGAGGTTGAACATGCGGTTTTTTAATGTTAAGTTTCGCTTCATCCTTGAGATAGTAGCGAGTGTAGTAACGAGCTATTTCCAAAGGAGTTTTTTTTTCGCGTCGCGCAGCTTTCTCTATCTTGTCTTCACCTGTTGGCTCAACTTCTTCATCATCGGTAAAGTGACCCACATCGGTTATATTTTTGACATGTTTAACTTGAAAACCGAGAAACTCTAAATAACGGCGTAAAACATCCGCGGTTAGATAAGACCATAGATTGCCGATATGGGCATAATCGTAAACTGTGGGGCCGCAGGTGTAAAGCTTGACTTGGTTTTTTTTCAAGCTTTTAAATAATTGCTTTTTTTTGGTTAAGGAATTGTATAGCTTTAAAGCCATTTCTTTAGTTTAACGATTATAAGCATCATGACCATAAGAATCAAGGTAATGCCTAGAGCTTGCCAAAAATTTTGAATGGGCATGATAGTGTTGGCGCCAAATAAACTAGCCGCTAAAGTGGAAGGCAGAAAAATAATAGAAATAATAGCCAAAGCCTTCATGTTTTGGTTTAGTTTGTAAGAAAATAGAGAATCATTTGTGGCTTCGAGCGAATCCATGACTTCTTTGTGATTTTGCAAAACATTCCAAATGCGAATATTGGTGCCGATGATATCATTTATCCGAGTTTTAAGGTCTTGATTATTTTTAAAAGATTGAGTGGCGGCTAAAGATTCCAAAATTGACCGTTGGGGTTTTATGGAACGGCGGAAGTTTAAAATATCTCTTTTAACCAGAGAAATTTCTTGAACCATTTCTTTTTCTCGACCCTGGAAAATATTTTCTTCGATTGTTTCGAGTCGGCTGCTAATATGATCAAGCTTGGGAAAACAAGCGTTCATTAAAGCATCAAAGGCCATTAGCAATAATGCCCAAGTATTTTCAGGTTGATGGTTGCCGGTAAGAGATGCTTGATTTTTTCTGGTTTTTTCAAAAAATTGAAAAAGACCACGTTGGTGATAGTTGCAGCTGGTAATTAAATATTGGTCATTGATTAAAACATCGACCTCACCGGTTTTGGGAGTACGGGATTGCTTGTCGTAAACCGGAAAATGAAGCACCATAAAGGTATAGTTTTCATATTGATTCACTCTTGGACGGTAGGTTGGACTATTAAATTCGCTTAGCACAACCGGATGTAAGGTGAATATTTTTTGAATAGCGGCCAAATCGTCTTTATCCGGATTTTCAAAATAAAGCCAATTATAATTTGGGGTTTTAATGGATTTCATAAATATTTTTTGCCTAATCTAGATTGATATTGAGCTAATCTTAACAAAAAAGCAAATGTTTGCCAATTCGAGCTTTTTAACCAAAAATATAAGTTAAAACCACAACAAAAATTAAACTTGGAAGTAGATTGGTAATAGAGATATTTTTGATTTTCAAGATGTTTAGAGCTAAAGCTAGCAGTAGAATCCCACCCACGGCACTTAAATCCGTGATAATTTGATCAGTGAAAAAATTTTGCGCCCATTGGGCCAAAAGAGCGATCGATCCTTGATAGATTAGAAGCGGCAAAAAAGAAAATAAAACTCCAACCCCATAATTAGAAGCTAAACTCATGATTACAAAAAAGTCTAAAATCGCCTTGGTGACAAGTAACTCTCTACCCAGACCCAGACCTTCTTGGATAGGACCAATAATAGCTAAGGCGCCTACGCAAATCACCAAAGAGGCAGTAATAAATCCTTGAGAGAATTCAGGGTTTTTAATTCTGATTTTTTGTTTTAAGTTTTGAGAAAGACGCTTTACTCTTTTTTCTAATTTTAAGGCTTGTCCTAGGGTTGAGCCAAATAATAAACTTAAAGCCACGATAAGCAATTGATTGAATTCCAAAGCCATACCAATGGCTAAAATCAAAATTAATAAACCTATGACATTAAGAATCATTTTAGTTAAGGCTTTGGGTAGCCTAGAGCTCAAGAACATACCGGTTAAACCGCCCAGGATAACTAAAGTTGCGTTAAGGAGGGTGCCTGTCATAGTTTAATTACAATGATATAGAAAATATTACCATTATTACCAAAGAATCTTGTTACGGTTTTAAAATTTAATAAATTTGATTTTGTTGTTTAAATTAAATAATATAGAGAGATAAGGAATTGTAAAGAGGGAATAAAAAAGCGGAGATGATAATAAAAATAAAAATACGCAAATGATTTTTGATGTGCTGACAATTTTTCCACAAGCGCTGGAACTTTATTTTGAGCAAGGGGTTTTGGGTAAGGCCAGGGAAAGGAAATTATTAAAGGTTAATTTTCATGATCTAAGAGATTTTACCACAGATAAACATAAGTCCGTGGACGATAAACCTTTTGGCGGTGGGCCAGGCATGGTGATGAGAGTCGAGCCGGTTTATAAGGCGGTGAACTACTTGAGAAAACAAGCCAAACTCAAATCTCAAAAAACCAGAGTGATTTTATTGGCGGCCGGATCCAAGGTTTTTACTCAAAAAAAAGCCATTGAATTGACTAAGTATGATCGAATCATTTTTGTCTGCGGTCGGTACGAAGGGGTTGATCAGCGGGTAGAGGATCATGTTTGCGATGAAGCGATTTCGATTGGGCGGTATATTTTAAGCGGCGGCGAATTGGCGGCCGCGGTTATAATTGATTCAACCGCAAGATTGGCGCAAGGAGTGTTAGGCAATGAACAATCCCTGTTGGAGGAGTCTTATGAAAAGGGAATAGTTAGCGAATATCCTCAATATACCCGACCGGAAGTTTTTCAGGATTGGCGGGTGCCCAAGGTTTTACTTAGCGGTAATCATCAAAAGATTAAAAAATGGAGACAAGATAAAAGCAAACAATGACAAGAAGAAACGCGGATAAGCCATTAATGATAACTACTTTTTGCTTGCTATTGTTTGGTATGCTGGTGATTTTTTCAGCCGGATTTGTTTTATCGATGAATAATTATGGTCAGCCTTATTACTTTTTTTTCCACCAACTGTATTTTGGAGTTATACCGGGTTTGATAGTTTGGTTTATCGCTCAAAATATTAATTATAAGATTTGGGAAAGAATCGCTTTTCCTTTGTTTTTATTGGTTTTGGGCTTACTAATGGCGGTTTTTATTCCGGGTTTGGGCGAGAATTATCAAGGATCGACCAGATGGCTAAATTTAGGTCCGATCAACGTGCAACCAACTGAAATTGCTAAATTGGCGGTTATTTTATACTTATCGGCTTGGTTATCGAAACGCGAGCAAAAAATTAAAGATTTTACCGAAGGATTTTTACCTTTTTTTGCGGTTATCTTAGTGATGGCTGTTTTAATTATTAAACAACCAGATATTGGAACATTAGGAATAATCGTTATCATATCGGTAACTATATTTTTTTTGGCTCAGGGAAGATTAGCGCATTTGCTTCTTTTAATTATGATAGGGCTTTTGAGTTTGTACTTGCTGATTGTGTTTGCTCCTTACAGAATGGCAAGATTTACGGTTTTTTTGAATCCGGAAACAGATCCGCGCGGAATCGGCTATCAAATAAATCAAGCTTTAATTGCTATAGGCAGTGGCGGTTTTTGGGGCAACGGTTTGGGTTTAGGCAGACAAAAGTTTTTATATTTACCAGAACCGATTGGAGACTCAATTTTTGCAATTATTTGTGAAGAACTAGGCATGATCGGGGGATTTTTAGTGGTGCTTTTATTTTTAATCATTGCTTGGCGAGGTTATTTAATTACCAAGAGAGCGCAAGATACTTTTGCTAGACTGGTGGCGGGAGGGATAACCACTTGGTTTGTTTTTCAAGCATTTATTAATATTGCAGCCATTACCTCCCTGATTCCTTTAACAGGAATACCTCTGCCCTTTATTTCTTATGGAGCTTCGGCTCTGATTGTGTCTTTAGTCGGAACCGGAATTTTATTGAATATTTCTAAACAATCTTAGTTTTTTAAAAAAGCGGGAATTATACGTTTGGTAATTTTTTGAACCGTTAAACAATGATTATGAAAATTTTTTAACGTATAATTCTTAAAATAAAAAAAATGAATATTTTTACAATTATTGTTTTGGTTGTGATCGCGTTTTTAACCGCGGCATATTTTCTGAGAAGTAAAATTTTAAAAATAATGGCTGCAATTCCAATGCTTTTGTTTCCGATTTTTTTAGCCTTGGCGCTTTCAGCTTTGTTTATTGGAGGGGTTTATAAGAGTTTAGCGGCAAAAAGCGCAGAGAAGGCCGGAATTTTAGACATGATTCAAAACACAGATGAAAAATTGGAAAAATTAAATGTTATTCAAAGAGCCAGGGAGGAATCTGAAAGTTTTTTGGAAAACTTAAAACATCGGTTTAATCAGGATCAAGAAGCGCAAGAGGAGCCAGTCCGGGCTGAAGATGATAATGAGCCAGGTTATTTGGAATTAAATTTATATCCAAAAATCATTGGTTTAATTACTTGGATTTATCGAGGCATGGCCTTGGTTTTAGGTTTAGTTGGATTGGGTTTGATGGTTTATTTTGGGTATAGCACGCAAAGCATTAATGAATTGAAACATTTACAAAGTCGATGCGCTCATCTTGAGCAAAGAATTCAAGTTCTGGAAAATAGAGAACAACAGCGATTCAATCTGTAATAATTGTTTTATTGGACAATAGCCACATAAAATATTATTGTTTTTGACAAGTTTTTTTAATAAGCCACAATAACATTATGAATTATAAGGAGAATTTCAAAAAAAATTTTCAAGTTTTAAATAAAGCTCAGCGTCAAGCAGTTGAAATTGTCGATGGTCCGGTAATGGTAGTTGCCGGTCCGGGTACGGGTAAAACTCAGGTTTTAGGTTTACGGATCGCTAATATTGTTTACCAAAAAAAGGCTTTGCCTCGGGAAATCCTAGCCTTAACTTTTAGTGAGGCCGGAGCAAGCTCGATGCGGGAAAGACTGACAAGTTTTTTAGGTCCAAGCGCCTATGACGCACAGATAAATACTTTTCATGGTTTTTGTAACGAATTAATTCAAAACAACCAAGAATTATTTAAACAAAGTAAAAATTTAGAAAATATTGATGATTTAGCCAAGGCTAAGCTGATGGAAAAGATTATTAAAGATATGGATTTGAAATATTTGAAGTTGTTTATTGACCAGATGTTTTATAAAGAAGAGATAATTAAAAAAATCGCTTTTTTAAAAAAAGAGGGTATAGATAGTCAAGCTTTTAAAAAAATTACCGATAATTATGTCAAGCAGGTAGAAAGCAAAAAGCAAGAAATGCTTAATAAAAAAACCTTGAAACCAAAAGCAAAATGGCGGGATTTAAAAAAGCAAGCGCAAAAGAATCAAGAATTGTGGCAAGTTTTTGAACAATATGAAAAACAATGTAAAAAATACGGCTTATATGATCATGAAGATATGATTCTATGGGTTTTGCAGGCATTGGAAAAAGATCAAGCTTTTTTATTTAAGATAGCGGGCCAATACAAATATATTTTAGGGGATGAATATCAGGACACCAACAATGCTCAAAACAAATTGGTGAATTTGATTGTGGGGACACAAAAACAAGCTAATATTTTTGTGGTAGGCGATGATGATCAAGCTATTTATCGTTTTCAGGGAGCAAACCTGGCCAATATGCTTTTTTTTAAAAAACATTTTAAGAATTTAAAATTAATCAACATCAATACCAACTATCGAAGCAGTCCGGCAATTATCCAAGCCAGTCAGGCGTTAATTAGTTCCAATCAGGAGCGGTTGGTGAATACAAACGAATTAGAGGGAATAAGTAATAAAATTAAAGCAGCCGAGATTAACAAAGAAAAAGATAACCGGGCGCAATTGTATCGGTTTAGCGATGAGATAGTGGAAAAATATTTTATTACTCAAAAGATTAAAGAATTACAACAACAAGGACTTGATTTGAATGAGATCGCGATAATTTTAAGAACCAACAAAGAGGTGGAAGAAATGGCGGAATATTTAATGAAAGCAGGTTTACAAGTAGAGACTTCCAGCTCAAAATCGGTATTGGATTCTGAAGAAATTGATCTGTTTTTAGATTTATTAAGAGCAGCCAGCAACCCAAAAAGTAATCAAAGCGTTTACACCGCAATGTCGATGTCTTGCTTTGAGATTTCTCTCCAAGACTATTATCGATTTAATGATTTGGCCAATAAAACCAAGAGGAATTTAATTGACTATTATCTTAAGCTAAATTCTAGACAGCAAAAGGGAAGTAATTCGAATGGAATTCAGGCAACAGAAATAAATTTTGAAGATTTTGAAAAAATAAAAAATTTTTTTAACTCATTGTTAAAATGGAATAAGTTAGCGGCTAAAACCCCAGCGGTTTTGATGGCGGAAAGAATATTAAACGACTCGGGTTTTTTAAATGAACTTTTATTAAATAAAGATTTACAGCTTTTAAATAAAATATCCAGCTTATTTAATTTTATAAAAAAGACAAACCAAAGCAGCCCAAAATGGAAATTAAAGCAAGCCTTAAAGGATTTGGAGATGATGAAAGCCGAAAGTATCCAAATTAAAGCCAGGAAATTATCCTTGGCTAGTCGGGATGTAAAAATTATGACCGCGCATCAAGCCAAAGGGCAAGAATTTGAAGCAGTTTTTATTCCCAGTTTGAATCGGGGAGTTTGGGATGGTAAGCGAGTAAATAACAAACTGAAACTTCCAGACAGTAGTTATTTTTTTGATTTGGGCTGGGAGCTGCCGACAATTAAAGATAGCGTTAATCAGAAATTGGAAGAAGAGCGACGACTGGCCTATGTGGCCATGACCAGAGCTAAAGCATATTTATTTTTAAGTAATTATAAAAACCACTCTTTAAACGGCAAAAGCAAGCCAAGAACAGATTCTCGTTTTATCGCAGAAATTCAAGAAAAGGTTAAAGAATTTAAAGATTTAAAGCGTTATGAAGACCAAAGTTTGAAACGAGTAGAAATAGAGCTTAAATCCAAGATTAAAACCTTGAAAAACAAGCAAGAGCAGGAATTTTTACAAGAGCGCGTGAAGAAATTAAGTTTGAGTCCAACCTCGCTGAATCTATTTTTAAATTGTCCAAGACGCTACAAATATGAAAAACTTTTATTTGTACCAAAAGCTAAAAATAAAACCGCTAGCCTGGGAACAGCGGTCCATAAAGCTCTGGAAAAGTTTTTTTTAAAATTCATGAAAACTGGTAGAATAGAAAAAGAGCTTTTATTGAAAAGTTTTGAACAAAGCCTGGAAAAAGAACCTTTGCAAAAAAACGATTATAAGATGGCCAGTCAAGAAGGCCGCCAATCTTTGGAAGCTTACTTTAATTATTATCAAGATAGTTTTGTTAAACCAATAGCGTTGGAAACAAATTTAACCGCAAGGTATATTCAAGAAGTTAAGCTGTCGGGTAAAGTTGATAAAATAGAATTAATCTCTAAGATGGGAAAAAATCGAGAATCGGAATTGGTTAAGGTGGTTGATTATAAAACCAAACAACCCGGAAGTAAAAATATGATTTTGGGAAAAACCAAAAACTCTAACGGGGATCTTTTTCGACAATTGGTTTTTTATAAATTATTGAGCCAATTGGATAAAAAATTTAGTTATAAGGTTGATCAGGCTGAGATTGATTTTATTAAACCCAAAAAAGACTCTGATGAATTTTTAAAGCA
This sequence comes from Candidatus Moraniibacteriota bacterium, assembly GCA_014729795.1. Lineage (GTDB taxonomy): Bacteria > Patescibacteriota > Minisyncoccia > CAIUEV01 > JAHKAQ01 > WJJI01. The sequence continues at coordinate 14,423 of WJJI01000028.1, read as the reverse complement.
TAGTTTTGTTATTAATGAAAACGATTTAGAAAATTTAAAAAAAGAATTAGAGTACGCAATTAAGCAAATCAAAAGTTTGAATTTTAAAGCTAATCCGCAGAAGCAACAGTGCGATAATTGCGATTATTATTTTATTTGTCAGAGAGAGGGTTAAAGATCAAGCAAAATAAGACCGGCTTGATTTTTAACGATATAAGCTTTATAAGCCTAATTAAAATTTTTGAGCTTTGAATAAATTTTTTAGTAGGTATGACCAAAAAAAATATTGAAAAATGAAAAAGGTTAAATTAAGAAAAAATGATTTTGTGCATTTGCATGTGCATTCCCATTATTCTCTATTAGATGGCTTGGGTAAGATTGATGATTTACTGAAACAAGCCAAGAAAATGGGAATGAAGGCTTTGGCTTTGACTGATCACGGCGTGATGTACGGCGCTATTGAATTTTTTCAAAAAGCCAAAGAATACGGAATAAAACCGATTATTGGTTGCGAAGTTTATTTAGCAATCAATGGTATGAATAATAAACGACCAAAAGTTGATGAAGAACGCTATCATTTAGTGTTGTTAGCTAAAGATGAAATCGGTTATCGAAATTTGATTAAATTGGTTTCCAAGGCGCATTTGCAGGGTTTTTACTATAAACCCAGAATCGATAAACAATTATTAAAAAAGCACAGTCGGGGCTTGATTGCTACCAGCGCTTGCATGGCGGGCGAGATTCCCAAAACCGCGGTTTCAACTAATAAAAAAAAGCTGGAAAAAGTTATCAAAGAATATCAAACAATTTTTGGTCGGGATAATTTTTATTTAGAGTTAGAGGGTCATGAAAATTCAGAAACCCAAAAAAGGGTCAATCAAGCCCTTATTAAGGCTTCCAAAACAACTAAAGCGCGATTGGTGGCTACTTGTGACGTGCACTATGTCCATAAGCAAGACAAGGAAATTCAGGATGTGTTGTTGTGCATTCAACAAAATAAAAAAGTGACCGACAAGAATCGGTTAGGGATGAAGGAGTTTGATTTATACCTGAAAAGTGTTGAAGAAATGTGGGAATTGTTTAAACATTGTCCGGAGGCTTTGGAAAATACAGTTAAAATCGCAGCTGAATGTAATTTTTCTCCTAAAATGGGAGAGGTTGTGTTGCCGCATTTAGAAATTCCCGGAGATCAGAATGAAAATCAGTATTTGAGAAAATTGTGTGAGCAGGGGATAAAATTTCGCTATGGGGATGAACCCAGCGATGAAGTTTACAAAAGATTGGATTTCGAGCTAGGTATTATTAAAAAAATGGGATATGCTTCGTATTTTTTAATAGTAGCGGATTTTGTTAACTGGGCTAAAGAAAACAAGATTGTTGTTGGCCCGGGTCGAGGTTCGGCCGCCGGAAGCATTGTTTCGTATTTGACCCGAATTACCAATATTGATCCAATTAAGTTTGAATTATTATTTGAGAGGTTTTTAAATCCGGAAAGAATCAGTATGCCGGATATTGATATAGATTTCGCGGATAATCGTCGGGATGAAGTTATTGAATACGTGGCTAATAAATATGGCCATGACAAGGTGGCGCAAATTATAACTTTTGGAACTATGGCGGCTAGAGCCGCTATTCGCGACGCGGGTCGCTCTTTGGATTACGCTTATGATTTTTGCGATAAAATCGCCAAACAAGTTCCGGCTTTGACCACTTTGGAGGAGGCTTGTGAGATTTCCGGCGAGCTAAAAAGGATGTATGATCAAGATGAAAACGTAAAAAAAATCGTGGATACTGCCAAAAGGTTGGAGGGAGTTGCTCGACACGCCTCAACTCATGCTTGCGGCGTGGTAATTACCAAAGAACCTTTAAATCATTACGTACCATTGCAGAAAAATATTAGAGACAGCTCCAAAAAGGAAGAAGTGATTGTTAGTCAATATGAAGGTAAAGCCATTGAAGCCTTAGGATTACTGAAAATGGATTTTTTAGGTTTAAAAAATTTAACAATTTTGCAGAACGTAATCGATATTATTCGGGCAAGATACAAGCAAGAATACACTTTGGATAAAATTCCACTTGATGACAAGAAGACTTTGGAATTGTTTGCAAAAGGAGAAACGACCGGGGTGTTTCAGTTTGAGTCAGCTGGTTTTAAACGGTACTTGCGCGAGCTCAAGCCTACTCGTTTTCAAGATTTAATTGACATGGTGGCTTTATACCGGCCCGGACCAATGGATTGGATTCCAGACTATATTGCCGGCAAATACGGGAAAAGAAAGATTAGTTACCTACATCCTAAACTTGAACCGATTTTAAAAAAAACTTATGGAATTATTGTGGTGCAAGAACAGGTTATGGAAATTGCCAAACAATTAGCGGGATTTACCGCCGGAGAGGCTGATTATTTACGAAAAGCCATGGGCAAAAAAATAAAAAAGCTCATGGATGAACAGCGGGACAAATTTATTTTGGGTTGTATTAATAATAAAATTAAAGGAAAAACCGCGGAAAAAATTTGGGATTTTATCAAACCGTTTGCCGGATACGGTTTTAATTGGGCTCATAGCGCTTGTTATGCCATGATTGGTTATCAGACCGCCTATTTTAAGGCTTATTATCCGGTGGAGTTTATGGCTGCCTTACTTTCCAGCGAACAGGGAGATACAGATAGAATCGCGATTGAAATTGAAGAATGTCGGAAAATGCAAATACCAGTGTTACCGCCTGATGTGAATGAGAGTTATGAACGTTTTTCAGCTTTGGGCAAGCAGAATCAGCAGTTTATTCGCTATGGTTTAAGCGCTATTAAAAACGTAGGGTCTAACATAACCAAAACCATTATTCAAGAAAGGAAAAAAAACGGTAAGTTTAAAAATCTAGTTGATTTTTTAAAAAGAATAAAAGACAAAGATTTAAATAAGAAATCCTTGGAAAGTCTGGCCAAATCAGGAGCTTTGTCTGGTATAGCTAAACAGGAGGCAGTGATTGAAAATATTGATAAAATATTGAAATACTTAAAAGAAATTCGCGATATTGAAAAAAGAGGTCAGAGCAGTTTATTTGGCGGGGGCGAAGAACAAGAAACCCAAGGACAAGATTTAAAATTAGACTTTACTCAAACCATTGATAAAAAAATTAGAGCAGCTTGGGAGAAGGAATTGTTGGGTGTTTATATTAGCGAAAATCCGTTAAGCGAATATGAAAATTATTTAAATCAAAAAACAGACTCTATTAAAAAACTAGAAACCGATTACACAAGTCAAGAGGTGAAATCTTTAAGCAAAGCCAATAAAACCGTGGGCGGAATCATTACCAGCGTGAAGAAAATTTTAACAAAGAATAATCAAGAAATGGCGTTTGTCCAGATTGAAGACTTATCTAGCAAGATGGAATTAGTGATTTTTCCGAAAATTTTTAGTAAATACTATGATTTGATTACCGAGGATCGAGTTGTTTGGGCGAGTGGAAAATTAAATGACAAGGATGGAAATTTAAAGCTTTTATGTAATCGAATGGGAGAGATTACCGCTCAAATGTCAGCCGGGGTTAAAAAACAAGAAAACAACAATAAGCAAAAAGACGAAGCTATTAAAAGCAGAAAAACCGAAACGGATTGGCTTAGGGAGTTTGTGGTTGAATTTGATCCAAAGCAGACGCGGACTGATAAAATTAAACAACAACTAAAAAGGCTTGAACCCGGGCGGGGAAAGATTATTCTAAAAATCAAGACCGATAATGGAGTTTTTATCAAGGTTAAAATTCAAGGTGAATACAAATTAGCTGGCGAGAATTTTAACAAACTGAAGAGCTATGCCATGGGCAAGCAATGATTACCGATTAAGTTTTAAAGTTATTAAATTAGATGGAAATATGACTTACGCTTTTGGCGGATTTTTTGAGAAAATATTGCGGTTTTTGGTCACGGTTACTTCATACGCTTTATAATAGATTTAATAATAATTATTTATCATGACCGATTACTTTAAACAGGATGAAGCCAATAAAGAACGCCGGGAGCATAGGATAGAAAGAGAAAATTTAATAAGAAACTATAAAGCAACAATTCAAAACCTTGAAGACGAGTTACAGGGTTTGGAAAATGAAAAAAAGGATTTGGATTTACAAATTAGATTTGCTCAGGATTCGGTGCAAGAGGTAGAAGAAGAAATTGTCTCAATTAAACATAAATTAGGTCGGCTGGAAACCAAATTAAAAAGAGATCAATTTGAATTGCGGGAAAAAGTCAATCGAGTGGGCGAGATTAATAAAAAAATTGAGATTTTAAAGACTAAGCTAGAGCGACAAAATAAGAAATTAAAACAAGTTAAGATTACCTAAATGGAAAAAATTATAATAATACTTATTGTGTTTGGTTTTGCTGTGATTATTTATTTAGTGAACCGAAAATTTGAAGAGCTTAAACAGGAACAAGATAAAAAAAACCAAGACAAATTAATCATGCCTTTATTGAGCGATTTAAGACAGGAAGTGCATAAGTTTTCCGGTCAAAGTCGTAATGAAATTCAGAATAGATTGGATCGAATTAGCGATTTGTTGAGCAAAGGCATTGATAATTCCACCCAGACTATTGAAAAGCAATTTAAAGAGAGTCGGAATTTAATCGATCAAACCGCTCGTAAAATTGAAAGATTTGAACAAACAAATAAAAAGATCGCGGATTTTGCCGGTCAAATGCAAAGTCTTGAGAATATTTTACGCAACCCAAAGCAGAGAGGGGTTTTAGGGGAGTATTATTTAGAATCAATGCTTAAGAATGTTTTTGAGCCGGATCGATATAAGATGCAATATCGATTTAAAAATGGAGATATCGTGGATGCGGCGATTTTTTATAAGAAGAAAATTTTACCTATTGATTCAAAGTTTACACTAAGACAATATAATGAAATGGTAGAGGAGGTAGACCCGCAAAAAAAACAGAGATTACAAAAAGAAATTTACGCTTCCATAAAAAAAAGAATCGATGAGACCGCCAAGTATATAAGACCCAAAGAAAGCACTTTTGATTTTGCTTTTATGTTTATTCCCTCCGAGGGTTTATATCATGATCTGCTTAACGCCAAGATAGGCGAGTTAAAGCAAACCGCTGATGATTTAATCGATTACGCATACAGAAGAAAGGTGATTTTAGTTTCGCCCACTTCTTTTTATGCATACCTGCAAACGGTTTTGCACGGATTAAGCTTGGTAAAAATGAAGGAGTCTATTGGAGATTTTAAGAAAAATATTGAAAAATTGGATCGGCACTTAAAGAATTACCAGGTGTATTTTCAAAAAGTAGGCGTTCATTTAGCGACAACGGTTGGCGCTTATAATAATTCGGCTAAAGAATTTGCGAAAATCGATAAAGATGTGTACCGTATAAGTCAGGGTAAATCGGGAGGCAAGGTTGATGTTAGAGAGCTGGAAAAGCCGGAATTGGAAGATTAATCAGTAGAAAGCCGGTGTGGTGGAACTGGCAGACACGCGACACTCAAAATGTCGTGAACTTCGGTTCGTGTCGGTTCGAATCCGACCACCGGCACTTTTTTAAACTCTGATCTGAGGGAATCTTTGAAAAAAAAGTAATTATTGTAATCTTGGTTTTTGGCAAATTTTTTGAAATGATTTTTCAACATAATTAAATTATTATGCTTTAAAGTTTTTTCAAAAAATGTAATTTAATCACATTCTTTTCTTCAGAGGCTCCTTTACAAATTTTTAGATTAATATTATGGTAGATTGTTAATGCATATTAAGCTGTGGAAATAAACAGGGTTTACCTAATCGCCTTTTATTGGAACCCAAATTAATTTGAATTATTCTATAAAGACATGCGGATTGTAAATAAAAAGCTGACCATCAAGGAATTTGAAGCTTATGTCAGCGGTAAAGACTTTGGTCAGATTAAACCCGGCTGGTTGGTAATTCATCATACTTGGAAACCAACAAAGGAACAATGGCAGGGAAGCAAATCAATTCAGGGTTTAAAACGTTTTTATGAAAGCAAGGGTTGGCCGGTAGGTCCTCATTTGTTTATCGCTGAGGATGGAATTTGGCTATTTACAGATATGGATCAAGTTGGTATTCACGCTGGCAAAGGTAATGCTTTATGGAAACATAAACGAACCGGTAGAATTTTTTCAGGCTATACAAATAGCAGTTTATATCGGTTAATGGATTATTCAATCGGGATCGAGGTGGTTGGGAACTATGATTATCAACTATGGAGCGGTAAAACTTACGACAATGCGGTAGGGGCGATCAAAATTTTAATGAAGTATCTACAAATCGATACTTTGAAAATAAAATTTCATCGAGATTATTCTAGTAAAAGCTGTCCAGGTTGGGCTATTAATAAAGATTGGTTGTTTAAGCAACTTAGCGGCTATGTGTTGAAAAACCCGATTAATGATTTGAAAGTTTATGATTTTTGGAAAAAAGCCGATCCTATTTATGCTAATTTAAGCGCCGATTCGACGCAATCAAATTTTGACGCGCAGTTTAAATTAAAAAATACAGGTAAACAAGACATTCAAATTCAACAATTAGCTTTGGCTGTTCATGATAACAATAATAAATTTATAACCGATCTAACAAAGCCTGAAACAAAAAAACCTAGATACTTGCGTAATTTAAGGTTAAAGCCCAACAAAAGTCTTCATTTTCAATTTTCTGAAACTAATCTAACAAAACCCGGTAAATATCAAGTAATAGCTAAAGCACTGATAAATAAGCAATGGTTTCATTTACAGAGTCTAAATTTTAAAGTGGAGCCTGTAAGATTTAGCGATATGGATTCGATTCAAGCAATGCGACAAGTCATATTTGAAATTGAAAATAAACTGAAAAATAATTTTGGCAGTAAGCTAACCTCTACGGAAAAGCAAAAAATTATCGATTGGGTAAAATCTAAACGATATTAATAAAAATTAATAAAAAATTTATCTTTTTTTCATCTTGTTTTTTTATAATGGGACAATAGTTGTATATTTAATAATAGTTATTTAATAATTAACTAAAAGAGCATGAAAAAAGCATTGATTGGTTTCTTAGGCGGTTTACTTTTAATTGGTTGTACAAGATCAGCCAAAGAAAAAGTCGAGCCAACTGAATCAAAGAAGTTACAAATCGAAAACTCTATCGAAAAAAATGAACAAAAAGCGAAAAAACAGAATTTGTCAGATGCTTCAATTCAAAGACAAGATGAGAAAACCATAAAGACAGACCAGTCTCGTAATATGAATGAATTAAAAATGAAGACTTATCAGGATATAAAGCATAAGTTTGAAGTTAAATACCCAGCTGATTTGGAATATAAAAAGGTTATGGATCAGACAAATCACTTAATTATTTTTTACAAAGAAGATCAAGATCAAAGCAAAATATTCGACCTAAGGGTAAGACAAAATCAAGATAGTCATGATACTTATTTTGATCATTCGCCCACAAAAAAAGTAGAAATAAATGATTTAGGCGGTTATTATTATGAAATTGAGGAATTTTGCACCCATGAAAAATGTGTTGATAATTTAGAAGCTTATAAGTTTATAATTAACGGTAAAGATTTTATGATTAGTTTTTATGATTCTCAAATAACTCAAGAAGAAAAGAAAAAGATTGTAGAATCATTTAAACGGATTTAATCTTTATTAAAAAATTATGACTTACGCGATTGGTAAATTTTTAGAGCAAATCTTGAGGTTTTTGACTACGTGTACTCAATAAGCCTTGCAAAATTCTTGGTACTTTCTATAAAATTTTTCCAATCGCGTAAGTCATAAAAGCTTTGATAGAGCTTTGATATACTCGGAAGGTAAACAAAAAGAGCATAGGGCTCTTTAAAAACCAGGAAGAAATTTCCTAACGAAAGGAAGGCATGCAATGAAAAAATGTTGGTTGATTTTAGTATTGGCGGCAGTGGTTTTTGGATTTAATCTTGAACAAAGTTGGGCTTACGCGGTAGCAGATAGTTTTGACTATCCCGTGGGCAAACCAGACGGAACCGGTTACAACAAAACTTTCGGTTGGGGGTATTTAGAGTATACTTATGGAGGAGTTTATCATCCAGGAGAAGACTGGAATGGCGATGGCGGCGGCAATACGGACTTAGGTGATTCAGTTTATGCAATCGCGAATGGAAAGGTTGTTTACAGTGGAAACTGTGGTAGTGGCTGGGGCAACGTGATTGTGGTAAAACATGAATTGGCTAATGGCGATGATGTTTGGTCGCAGTATGCGCATCTACAAAGTCGTAGAGTCGGGGATAATGATTCGGTTAATCGAGGTGAAAAAATTGGAACAATTGGTCAAGGTTACAACAATGAATATAGAGCGCATTTGCATTTTGAGGTTCGGAAAAAAAAGCGCGGCCCTTGCGATTGGGTTACAGGCTGGAGTCGGGATGAAGTAAAAAATTGGTATTACGAGCCAAGCGATTTTATTGATAACCATCGAGAAGCAGCTGAGCCGGATATGGCAGTAAGCGAATTGTGGATTAATCAAAACGATCAAGAAATTGCAGGAAACCGAAGTTTAAAAGTATACCCGGGAGAGAATATTACAGTTAAGGCGCGTATTAAAAATAAGGCTAGTGATAGCGCTACAACCGAAAGTAAAGTTTATTATTATGTGAGTCGAGACCGGTATTTTGATCATAATGATGAGATTATCGGGGAAGACTCAATTAAAACGCTGGAAGGTGGTGACGATAAATGGGAAAAAGAATTTGTATTAGCCCCGAATAAGCTGGGAATTTATTATATTGGAGTTGGGGTGGAAAATGATTATGATGACAATAGCGATAACAATTTTTCCGATGAAGATGATGAAATTGGAGTAATTGAGGTTGTTCCAGAATACGTTTATATTCCGGAGTCGGGAAAGGGTTTGGAGTTTTTATCAATTATAATTTCTTTTATTTTAAATTCCAACACCTGAAAAGGGTTTGATGGGTTATAAACACTGCTTAATTTAAACATTTTTTCATAAAAGAGGCGGATTCTTTGAATCGGCCTCTTTTCATTTACAAAATTTTTATTCCAAAATAGCTTTTATACGTCTAACACCCGCGCCCGCGCTTTGTTGTTTGATGATTTGAAACTTTCCCAGTTCATTGGTGTTTTTAACATGTGGGCCGCCGCAAATTTCTTGGGAGTAGCTGCCGATTGTGTAAATTTTTACAAGATTTTGGTAGCGATCATTAAATTCTCCAGTTATGTTTTGTTCTCGGGCTTGCTCAATAGATATTTCCCGCATTTTAACCGGCAAGTTTTTTTCAATAATTTCATTGACATATTGTTGGGTTTCTTTAATCTCTTGTTCTGTTAATTTAGCTGGATGAGAAAAGTCGAAGCGAAGACGCTCAGCCGTGATATTGGCGCCTTTCTGTTTGACGTGATGGCCAAGTATTTTTTTTAAGGCTGCTAATAATAAGTGAGCCGCAGTATGAAGCTGAATAGTAGATTTTTGTTGATCCGCCAAACCACCTTTGAATTTTTTTTGAGCGCCTTGGCGAGAAATTTTTTGATGATTTTTTTGAGCTTGTTTAAAGGCTTGAAGATCAACCTTGATACCATGTTCTTGAGCCAGTTCTTGAGTCATTTCAATCGGGAAACCATAAGATTGATAAAGATCAAAAGCTTGTTGTCCATCAATATGTTTTTGTTTTTTCCTAAGTTGCTCAAACTTTTTTAAGCCTTGATTTAAAGTTTTTTTAAAACCGGTTTCTTCTTTTTTCAGAGCATCCAAAATTAGGTTTTGGTTATTTTTAAGTCCCGGGTAGGGTTTTTCATAGATTTTAATAATCGAGCGGGCCAAATTTTGGGTAAAATTATCTTGAATGTTGAGCTGATGGGCTGAACGGATGCCGCGGCGAATTAGACGTCGAGTAAAATATCCCTGATCTTTATTTGAAGGGCCGGCCCCATCGCTAATTAAGAAGACAGCGGCACGAATATGATCCATTATAATGCGGAATGCCCGGGTTGTTTTTTGGTTTAACTGATATTGTTTTTGGCTAAGTTTTTCCAATTCTTTTTTTAAGGGTTTAAATAAATCGATATTAAACATATCGGGATCATCTTGGATGGCAGCGGCCAATCTTTCCAACCCGCCCCCAAAATCAATATTTTTATTTTCCAGCGGCTTGAATCCATTTTTAGTTTTTAAATATTGCATAAAAACATTATTGCCGATTTCTAAGAAACGACCACAATCACAAGCTGGATGGCAAGGTTGGTCTTTATAGATAGAATCTTCATGAATTTGGCGAGAGGCTTTAAAATCCCAGAAGATTTCCGAGTCTGGTCCGCCAGGTTCGCCAATAGGCATATTATCAGGCACGCCAGCGCGACTCCACCAGTTTTCATTTTCATCGTAAAAAAAGATACGACCTTTACCCATGCCTTTTTTTGAAGCATTTTTAACTGTTTGGGCTTGGATATTTACTTTTTTAAACTGTTGTTGCCAAATTTTTACCGCTTCTTGGTCTGGATCAATATTGATTTTGGAATTACCTTGGTAAACTGAAACATAAAGACGCCGGGGATCTAATTTTAATACTTGAGTTAGGAATTCAAAAATCCAAGAAATTTGTTCTTTTTTAAAATAATCACCCAAGCTCCAATTACCAAGCATTTCAAAAAAAGTAGTATGGCGATTATCACCTACATCTTCGATATCCTGAGCGCGAAAGCTTTTTTGAGAATCAGCAATTCTTTTACCTAGCGGATGTTTTTCTCCAAGCAGATAAGGCACCATGGGCTGCATGCCAGAGCCGGTAAACAAAGTCGTAGGGTCGTTTTCCGGCAGTAAAGAGGCAGAGGGAATAATCGCGTGATTTTTTGAGCGAAAAAAATCTAGATAAGCTTTTCGTATTAAATTGGTTTTCATGGTATAAATTATTACTTTATTAAAATATTGTAAATTAAAATTATTCGTTTGAGAAAATTATCAAGTTATTTTTTGGTGGCTTAAATATTTACCAGACACGTGACTTTTTAACATAATGAATATTTATTAAGTTTTCAAGAAGCAACCGCTTCTTGTTCGCTTTCTTGCGCTTCGGTTCGGCAGTCGTCGTGAAATTTATAGAATACCTTGCCTTGAACTCTTAGGTCTAGGTATTCTAAACAATCTAAATCTTGAGGTTGAATCTCATTTTCTAAAATAACCTTTAGAGCTTGCAACTGATCGTTCAATGGATCTTTGGAATTAAAAATTAACAAATAATTTTTATTTGTAGCGACTTGAATTTCCGGAGCCTGAGCAAGAGGGACATAAACTCCTCGAGCGTTAATACTTAATTTTTGGTTAAGTTTTTCCCTAATTTGGCTGGCGGCTTTGACAAAGTCAGCTGTATTAACGCCATGGCCAGGCAGGGCTAATTGATTCGATTTATCAATAATTAACTCAGCATCATTACTGTATTTAAAGAGATTATCTTTGGAAAATCTTGCGATCACGGTGCCTTGTTGATCAATAGCTATACACTCAAAGTCGCCACACATATTTAATTGAATTTGCTTTTCTATAATTTCAATCTCGATTTTTTTAAAAAGACTTTTTTTAACTCGGACATCTTCAAAACTGGGAAAAGTTTGTAAGAGATGTTTTTCTATAGCGCCCCGATTGATAAACAAGAAATGGTCACGATTAAAATATTTTAGAAAGGCCCCTTGCAAGAAAGGGCGAACCTCTTGTTTTATCAATTCTTTTTTAATTCTGGTTGGGGTTTTTATTACAACTTTATTGATTCTTAGAAGCGAGGAAAATATTAAATAATAACAAGCAAGAGCCAAGATAACGATAGTGGTGAGAGAAAAAAATATTCTGGAAATTTTTTCTTCAAAATTACTCTTAGCTTTAAATGTTTCTGTTTGGGTGGTAGCAATAAAAGCTTTGCCAGTTGACTTGAATTTGGTTTTTTTGTCGGTAGGTGCTTTTCTTTTTTTAGGGATTGATTTTTTTTTACGCCAGAACATAAAGCTTATTTTTTGCTGATGGTTTTAGTTTTCAAATAAGATTGTAAGGCTTTGGGGATTCGGACGCTACCATCTTGGAGTTGAAGGTTTTCCAGAATGGCAATCAAAGGTCGAGTACTGGCTAGGGCGGTGTTGTTAAGCATATAAACATATTTTTTTTGACCTTTTTTGTCTTTATACTTAACGTTCAATCTACGGGATTGCCAGTCAAGAAAATTTGAGGCAGAGCCGGTCTCGCCCCAATCCTGGCGGCTGGGGATCCAAGCCTCCATGTCGAATTGTTTGTATTTGCCGGCGCTTAAATCACCGGTGCAGATCTGGATTTGTCTAAAGGGTATTTCCAAATCTTGATGTAATTCTTTAGAAACACCAAGCATTTCTTGGTGGAGTTGATCGGATTCTTGAATACTAGCCCTGCTCAGACAGACTTGTTCGACTTTAAGAAATTCATGTACCCGGTAAATGCCTTTGGTGTCTTTACCATAACTGCCAATTTCAGAGCGATAGCATTGTGAAAAGCCGCAAAATTTCAAGGGAAGATCTTTTTCCTCCAAGGTTTCGTTAGCGTGGTAGGCGAGTAAAGATGGTTCAGCGGTACCAACTAAGAAATTTTTTTGTTTGTCTTGACTGCCATCAGCCTTGATTTCCTGATTGGCAAGTTGGTAAATATTGTCGGCTTTTGGATTATAAGAGGAGCCGGCAAAATAACCACTTCCATATAAAACAAATTCTCGAACCAAAGTTGGAGGGATAATGGGAGTAAATCCTTTAGCGATTAGTTTATTCAAAGCATGCATCATCATACCTAAAACCAGAGGCACGGCTTGATTTTTTATATAATAACCACGATATCCGGACACTTTAACCCCTCTTTCCAGATCAAGCAGATCATGGGTCTTGGCAATTTCTAAATAATCTTTACTCGGGAAGTCAAATTTAGGAATATCGCCTTGTCGATAAATTTCCACGTTTTCGCTTTCGTCTTTACCAATCGGAGTATCTTTTGATGGAACAATCGGAACCAAAACCATGAGGTCTTGGTATTGATTTTTTACTTGCTCAAATTTTTGATCTAGTTGATTAATTCTTTGTTTAATGGTTTTTCCCTGCTTGATTTGTTGGACGGTGGGTTTGCCTTTTATTTTGGCGGAAAGTTGATTTTTTTGTTTTTCTAGTTGGTTGATTTGGGTCTGTAGTTCTCTTCTTTTTTTATCGATTTTTAAAAGTTGGTTAACGTCTAAATCAATTTTTTTTTGACGAGCCGCCTTTTGGATAGCTTGGGCGTTATCCCTAATGTATTTAATGTCAAGCATGAGATTATTTAAAAATTATAAGTAATCACGATCTACGGTTTCAACATATTGTTCTAAAATATCAGCCATTTGATCCAATACTAGCTTATCATAGGGTTGGATTTTTTCAAATTTTTTATCCAAGCACCTGAGAGGACGAAATTGCTGCAAGCAGGCTTTTTTAGCCCCTTTAATCAAGCGGCCAATTTTTGGCAAGTCTTTTTTTTGAATTAAATTAGGAACCACAGTGGTTCTAAAAACTGTTTGGATTTGATCTTGAGTTTGTAAAACCAATTGAATGCTTTGCTTGATAGAATCAAGATTGATTTTTTCAAGGCCAACAGTTTGAGTATATTTAGCTAAATGATTTTTAACATCCATAGCTAAATAGTCAAGCAGATTTTGCTCCAGAATTTCTTCAATCATTTTCGGGTTAGTGCCATTAGTATGCAGACCAATGCTTAAATCAAGATTTTTAACCTTGTGCATGAAATTGGGTAAACCTTGATAAATAGTGGGTTCGCCGCCGGTAAAAATAACCGAATCGATCCAATTTTTTTTACTTTTTAGTATTTTTAGCACTTCTTGATGCGGATAAGGTTGGATTTCGCCTTTGGTATTAAAAACCAATTCAGGATTATGGCAAAACCCACAGCGGTAGTTGCAACCAAGCACAAAAATAATTGAAGAAATATTGCCTTTTCTTTCGAGCATGGAAGCGGGCTCAAGTCCGCCAATTTGAAGTTTGGTTTTGGTCATAATATTTAGGTCAATCAGCTGGTAAAAATAAAGCTGCCGTTATTCATGTATTATGCCGGCAGCTTATGTTAATAGTTTGAAAACGCAAGCCTTGATTTAAAATTTTTTAGTTTAGAATAAGCTATAAATGGCGTTGGCGTGTTTAGTGAATATATGAAAAACCATGAAATAATTAATGAGAAGTTAAGTATTTTTTATTAATTTCTTTGGCTCGATCCCTGAGTTCAGCGATTTTCCCTCGGTTCCACATTGAATCTTTGGAAAAATAGCCGGTTACTCGAGTAACATGGTCGATATTGTGGCTGCCGCAACAAGGGCAATGATCGATGATTTTTTCTCCGTTGATGTTGGTCATGATTATTTTTTAATTTTTATTTTTTTTATTTCCCTTTTATTATACATTATTATATTT
>WJJI01000027.1 GCA_014729795.1 Candidatus Moraniibacteriota bacterium | reverse complement strand
CTGGAAAGGATTTTCAGGAAATTGCATTGTTTCTATTATTTATAATTATCCTATTTTTTATTTATGTATTTTTTGTTTCAATTTTTTATTCAACACTAAAAACAGATTTAGAAAGCCAAAAAGATAAACATTTTAAAAGAATTTTAATGGTTGGGTTTATCGGATTTTTGATAAGCCTTGCTCCTATTGGCACGCAAAAAGGCTTGGATTATTTTTGGGAATATAATATTAAGAAGGCAAAAAAAATACTGGATCATGAAGGAGAAAATCAGTTCGGCTTTGAGAAGGTTCAAGATATGTGGTTTCTAAAACAGTCTTTTATAAATCAATATAAGGATAAGGGTCGGCTCTATTCCCTTAACAAAAAAGAGCTGTTTTCAAAAATTTATGATGATACTCTAGAGAATAATCTCAAAGGTAAGTTGAATATTGCTGATTTTGAGAGTTCAATAATTAATGCCACAACCTCGCTTTCCAAAGATGAAAATGCGGCTGTTTTGCTAACTTTTGCGGAATACGATTCAATTTTTCATGATAATGTAAATGTGATTAAAACCGTAGTTACTTATGAATTTCAAAATAGAAATGAAAACAATCAAGAGGTTATTTTTAAAATAAGACTGCCAAAAACTCAAAGCGTGGTAACTGATTTAAAGCTAGGACTTAATCTGGAAAAACAGGGAATAGTGGCTCCAAGAGGAGCGGCAGAACAGGTTTATCAAGAATCTCTGGTAAAAAATATCGATCCTGCTTTAATTACCCAAATTGGAGTCAGGGAATACAAATTAAGAGTATTCCCGGTAACTTCAAAAAGGAATAATAAAACCCAAGGTCGCCAAAAAGTTCAATTTACTTACTTAACTCCGATTGACAGCGATGATGAAATTGTTTTAGCTCCAAAAATTGAAACTTTGAATTTGACTATTGAGGAGAAAACAAAGGCGATCGTGAGATTAAGAAAAGATGACAAGCGAATTATTAAGGAATCGGTGATTAAAGAAAACAAAGAGGAATTTTTTTCCACTCCCAAAATTTATGAACAAGATCTGGAAGTAGCTGACAGACAGTTTTGTATGACCATGCTCGATGATGAGGAACATTTAAAAGAATATAAACATACTTTGGATAAAGAAGAAAAAAACAGCGAAGCTGTTATTTTTTTTGATATTTCCAGAAGCGCTGGCGAAAAAGAAGATATTAATAAGATTTATGAAGAGATTTATAACACTTTTCAGGATGAAGCTTTACCTTCTGAAGCTTATTTTTATAATTTCTCCGTATACCCTTCAGTTGCTGAATTTAATGACGATCAATTTTTTGGGTACACAGATACTGTAAAAGTGATTAAGTATTTAAATGAAAATAAATTTTCCGGCAAAGACATTTTAATTGTCGGCGATGATATAAACTTTGAATTTACAAAAAAAGAGAATAAAGATATTAATTATAAAGAACTTGCCTCAAACACGATTTCCATGATTCAAGTCGGATCAGGCATCAGAGCGCATAAAGATGAAATAACCAAAGCAGTGTTAGCCAGCGGAGGCAAGGTTGTAATTGTAAATAATCTTTCAGATGTTACCAAAAATAGAATTAATTCCTTAAAACAAGATTCAGCTAGGTTGATTTTTGATAATTGCATCGATATAGCCGGTATGAATAATGAAGATTTGATAAGACAAATACAAGTACATAGTCTAACCAACTTATTATTAGCCAATATTAACAATGAAACAACCTGGAAAGGCATTGGGCAACTTTCAGCAGAGCTGGCTAAAAAATATCGATTTGTTAATTTATTTAGCAGCTTTATTGCTTTGGAAACAACGCGAC
Organism: Candidatus Moraniibacteriota bacterium; assembly: GCA_014729795.1. Classification (GTDB taxonomy): domain Bacteria; phylum Patescibacteriota; class Minisyncoccia; order CAIUEV01; family JAHKAQ01; genus WJJI01. Next base: position 2,122 of record WJJI01000027.1, on the reverse strand, counting down.
AAGCATATGATTTAGAAAAATATTCAAGGGGTTCTGGACGCTTTGATGTTAATTATTTAAATGAAGATTATCAAGAATCCTCTTATTCGATTTCATCAGCTTGGTCCCAATCAATGGCGAAAGTTGAAAATACCAGCTTAACCGGAAAAGATTCTTATAGTATAGGCAAAAGAATTTTTGATTTAGGCACACTAAAGAATATTGGAATAATAACAACGGGAATAGTAATTGTAATGATAGGTTTAAAGTGGAAGAAAAAAAAATCAAAAAACTCTAAAGTTAAAAACAATGGTCAATAGTTCTCAACTTAAGCAATAATGAATTGTTCTGGATTATAGTCGAACCTTTGTCGGTCAATTGGTTTCATCTTTGTTTCCCATTTTATTTTATGTTGATCAGATTTGTTGATAAAAGCTTCTTCACTCTCCAATATGTCTGATAATTTTTTCTTCAAGTATTAATTAAATTAGGATTAAACGCCATTGATAGTGTATATTTTTGTGTGAAGGCAGTGTTGCCAAATAACCATCTTTAAAACCTTCAATTTTTCTTGTTTTCATGGTATTATCAAGGCATAAATTATTAAATCAATGTCATGCAAAAACAAAAAAATGAAACAGAAAAATTATTACTTTCTGTATAGGTACTTGATAAAAATCCCGATAAAGCCCGAATATTAATGAAAATTGATAATAAAGCGTATTATTGAATTAAATTTTTCTTGCATTTCTTGGCTGATAAGATAAAATCCAGATTATGGCAACTGATTTTTGGGTCGGTGGCAGAGCGGTCAAATGCACCAGACTGTAAATCTGGCGGTTTACGCCTTCGGGGGTTCGAATCCCTCCCGGCCCACATTTTTTTAAACTGAAAACTCCACCTCAAACACAGCTCCTTTTTTATTAATCCGGTTTTTAGCTTTAATCCAGCCCTGAAAATCATTTTGAATAATTTCTTGGCATATACTTAAACCAATACCAGTTCCATGACCGGCTTTGGTGGTAAATAAAGGATTAAAGATTTGATTGAGATGCTTTAAAGCAATACCGGTACCGGTATCAATAACTTTGAGCTTAATATTGTTAGCCTGCACTTGAAGCTTAACAGTGACCTGCTTGTTTTTAGCTGGACTGGTTTGACAAGCATCAAGCGCGTTAGCGATTAAATTGCTTAGCACTTGATTAAATTTAACCGGGTTAGCGTGAATAACAACATCTTGATCAGCAAGAAAACGCAATCTAACTCCAATATCTCTAGCTTTATAGGCAAAAATTTGAATAACTTGATTGATTTCATCTTTTAAAGAAATTTCATTAATACTTTCTTGTTTTTTGATTTGTTTCTTAACCGCGTTGATAAGCCCTTGCATGTTTTGGGTAATTTTCACGGCTTTATCAAGATGATTTTTTACTTCTTTTAAGTCTCGGGTTTTAAGATAGTTTTTGCCCTGAAGATATTCAATATTTAAAACCAATGCGGTTAAGGGATTAACTAGATCATGAATGACGCCTGAGGCTAATTTACCAAATTCAGCAAAACGATAAATTTGAGTTATTTTTTCAATTTGAGCTTTTTTCAATTGTTGGGTTTTTAAACTTACTTGTTTTTTAAGTTTAAGGTTAAAGTGACGGGTCTTTTCATACAAAAGCGCGTTTTCAATAGCAATAGAAGCCTGAGGCGCCATGATCTGAAGAAACTCTAGCTCTTCGTTGTAATAAGCATCATTTTGACGTTTTTCACCTAAAAAAATATAGCCAAGTCGACGATCTTGACGAGTTAAAGGAATAACAACCTCCAGTTTGTTTTTAGTTAAATACTTAATTAAAGTTGGATGATCATTAAGTTCATCTTTAAGGCTTACCTGATTAATCAAAGGATCTAAATCAAAATTAGGCGGCTTAAGTTTTCCTTGGCTTAAACTGCGAGAATACACGCCTTGATCATTTTTAATTAATATAATGACTTTTTGAGCGCGTAGAATTTGTTTTAATTTCTTAATTAAAAATAAATGCATGCTTTTTATCTTTATTAAATTATTAAGTTTAATAGACACGTCTTTAATAACGGTTCTGGGATTATTACCACCAAAAAAGAACCAGTCACTGGAAGATTGGATTTTTTT
>WJJI01000004.1 GCA_014729795.1 Candidatus Moraniibacteriota bacterium | reverse complement strand
TTTATATGCCGATTGTTAATGAATATAGTGTACCTATAAATCAATATCAATCACTAAATATTTTATATCCTGAAGAAACAGAAGGTTATATTAGAGTATATGAAATTAATCAGCCAAACTATGAAATCCTTTATATGAATCAATCTAATATTGATAAAGAATCAATTATTATACAGAATAATCCTAAGGCTAATCAAATCTATGATTCATTCTATAGTGAAGCTTGCCAAAGCCTTGGTTGTACAAAACAGACTTTCTTTGATGCGATTTTCGCACATGAATTACAACATCATTTTTTAAATCAGTGGCAGCCAAATATTCCTGCTAATCCAAACCAAATAATGATAAATCTTAATTATAAATTTACAAATCCTTCTGTTGAGGGATTAACCGCTTTGCAGACTGATGAATTTTTAAGCATGTCAACTCAAATAAATATATTACCACTTAAAAATTTTTATCTTATTAAGAAGTTTCAAGTTTTTCTTAACCTTATATCAGAACCAGATCTATTAATAAAACCTAGCACAGAAGTAAATACAGGTTTTTATTTCGATTTTTCTGTTTTGCCCCAGGGAATAAAGGCTGATCCGTATTTTGCTTATACCAGTTTTTTAGCCCATGATTTGCTCGCAAACTGGAATCTTAACATAAGCGCTCAAAGGGTTTTGGAAAAACATAACCAATATCAAAATGGTGAGGTTTCCAAGCAAGAATTTATTAATTACCAGAAAAATCAGTTAAAAAATTATTTTGAGAATGTATCAATTAAATATGAGGTATTAGAAGCTATCGGAGAAAACGCAATTGATGAATCAAGAAGTATAATAAATCAAATTCGCAACAACAGCTGGGCGTATTTAATTGGAGAAGTTGACCATAGTATGCCATGGCTAACCCAAGACATGAGTTATGAACAGATTATTGTTTTGACTCAAAAAAAGGAAATTACGGTTGAGCAAGTGGGAGAATTGGTGGAAAAGAAAGATTTTGGTTCCTTTGAACTCAAGCTTCTTTATTCAAGCGCAGCTACCGGCGAGATGATCCGGAAGTTTATTGATAGTAACTATACGGCTCCGCATTTTATTGGAATGATATTTGGTTGTAACGATTGGATGGTTAATGAATTTTTAAGAGTAAACTTTAATAGAAGCAATATGGATAGAATTTTTGGAGCCCTTCAGTTGAATAAGATATATCATAGACTAAATAATAATAAAGAATTTATATCATTAATGATGGAACAAGGATATTACTTAGATCCCACGGGCAGGTATATGGTAGCAAACCTTGGAGATGAATCAACTTTATCTATTGATGTAGAGATCAATCCAATGTTACAAGAACATCAATATGAAATTGTAACCAAAGGGGATGATAACTTTGCAATAGTTAATATGTTTGATGAAGGAGGAACGTTTAATTTTGAAAGTTTAGAAATCGAACCAGGCACTGGTTTGCCGGCTTTTGAAGATGATCCTTTCTCAACATTTGATTTTCAGTTATTTGACGACTATGGATTTAATGATTTTTATGATCCTTCAACAGGGCTTTTAGTTCCTTAATATAAACTTAAGAAATAACATGCAATTAAACAAAACCAGCCAAAATATTTTAGTAGCCTTGTTAATTATAGCGGTGATCGCTACCTTTGTGTTCGCGACTTATAAATATCAGAAAGACGGAGAAAAACAAGCAGAAATAAACGCCACTCAATGGTTTGGTTTAAATTACCACCCCAATAATCCCAGGAAATTTAGAGAAGCGGTACTTAGATCAGGCTATACTTATGAACAGTTAGTTAAGCAGTATAACAAGGAAAATCCTAAAGACAAAAAAGATCCTGATGAAATTAGACAGTGGATGTCTACCAATATAACCGATGAAGAAATAAGGGACTTATTTGGTGAGGTTAAAACCGAATCTTATGGTCATGAGTTTGATAATCAAGGGCAAATAAAAATTGGAATCGGAGTAGGGATTGAAGGGGTTGAATAGATCAACAAAGAAATAACATTTGTTAAATTACCAGATACTGTTATGGATTAATTAGCTTTTTAATAAAAAGAAAAATTACAAACATGAAAATTCAAGATATAATGACTAAAGAAGTGGTTTCGGTCAGACAAGACACAACCATTATTCAAGTTTCTAAAATTTTAGAAAAACATGGATTTCATGGTGTGCCGGTGGTTAATGATCAGAATAAACTGGTGGGTATCATTACAGAATCGGATTTTTTTATTAAAGACATGCCAGATATTTTTTTACCTTCCTATATTGCTTTTTTAAAAAGGGCGGAATTTGCGGAAAATTTAAAAGACAAAGAACAAGAGCAAGCCAAGGCGATTTTGGAAGCCAAAGCGGCGGATATAATGACCAAAGAGTGTATTACCTTAACCCCGGAATCAGACATTAATGATTTGATTGGTGTTTTTAAAAATAAGAAAATTCATTCCGTGCCAATCGTGGATGGTAATTATCAATTGGTGGGGATAGTTACTCAGGCTGATATAATTCGATTGGTAAGCGGAAATTAGTTGGATTTGAAAAATTTTGACAGTTTTTATTTTTTGATTACAATGGAATAGAAAAATAATTCAAGAATATATTGATGATAAATAATGATTAACCATAAGCAAGCTAAAATCAACTATAGAACATCAGCGGTTTGTTCATGCGGGTCCTCAGCACAGGAGGTTGGTTTTAATTTGCTTGTTAATTAAAAAAGATATTAATAAACAAATTTGCTAACCGGCCTCCTAACAAAGTGGCCGGTTTTTTTATTAGGGAGTTAAAGCACAAAAAATGAAAACGTTAGTAGATCATCATATCCATATTTTAGAGAAAAGTGTTTTAAATAGCGAGTCTTTGGATCGGTATTGGCAGCGGGCGCAAAAAAATCAGATAGGTTTTTTGGGTTTTTCAGAACACGCATATTTATTCCAACAAGCGGAAAGTATAAATTTTAATCAATGGCAAAAAAACAAGCAGGTTTTTGATCTTGAAAAATATTATCGGGTTTTGGCAGGTTTTAGACAAAAAACCCCGGGGATTTTGATTGGCTTGGAGGTGGATTTTTATCCAGAAAGGTTGGCGGAAACCCGAGCCTTTATAGAATACTGTCGCTGTTGTTATGATTTTGATTTTTTATCCGGGTCAGTTCACTGGATTGGTGACTGGGGGATTGACCTGGATAAAGAATCGTACCATGAAAAAATGAGCTCCGAGCAAACGGTCAGGGAAAAATATAATCAATATTATGATTTAATTGAGCAAATGATAGAAACACGGTTATTTGATTTAGTTTGTCATCTGGATTTAATAAAAATATTTGGCGCGGTTGATCCGGGAAATGAGAAATTTTGGAATTTAATTAAAATTTTAAAGCAAAATGATCAGGCGCTTGAAGTAAATATTAATGGCCTGAATAAGCCCATTCAAGAACCATATCCCGGTTTCGGGTTTGTAAAAAAATGCCTTGAGCAATCAATTCCCATAACTTTAAGTTCGGACGCGCACGAAGAGTCGAGGGTTGGCGAGCATTTTGATATTACCATTAAGGAATTAAGAAATTTGGGCTTGAAAAACTTAATTTATTATGAAGCAGGTCAAAGAAAAAAACTTTTTATATAATTATGACTTACGCGCTTGGTAAATTTTTAAAGAAAATTTTTACGGTTTTTGACAACATATATTGAACATTGCTTGCAAAATTCCGGTATTTTTCACAAAATTTTCCTAAAAACGAAAGTCATAATTAAAATTAATGATTAAACTAGTTAAATGCCAAAGAATCAAAAATTAAGCGATAAAAAAGTATTAATAGCGGAATTGACATCTGATGAGGCAAAAGAAATTTTTGCTCAGAATCAAATTAAGTGTGATATTAAGTATAAGTTACCCAGAAAAAAGCTATTAGAGATTATTGCTGATTATAACGCAATTATTGTTCGCAGTGAAACCAAAATTGATCAGGAGTTGCTTGATAAGGCAAAAAAGCTTGAGGTTGTAGGCAGAGGCGGCTCAGGGGTTGATAATATCGATATTGATTATGCGGAGAAAAAAGGCGTGGTCGTGGCAAATACTCCACGGGCCAATATTATTTCCGCGGCAGAGCACACAGTGGGCATGATATTGGCCAGCTGTCGCAATATGGCTTGGGCTAGCAGCTTTATTAAAGCAGGCAATTGGGATCGTAAAAGATTTAAGGGCAGTGAGGTTTACGGGAAAATCTTGGGGATAATTGGTTTGGGAAAAATTGGCGGATTAGTGGCTGAGCGAATCAAGGCTTTTGGCATGAAAATTATCGCTTATGATCCTTATATTAAACAACAGCGTTTTAAAAGATACCATGCTCAACCAATGCAGAAACTTGAGCAATTACTTAAATTAGCCGATATAATTACGATTCATACTCCCAGAACTCAAGAGACAACCAATATGATAGCGGAAAAAGAGATCAAGATGATGAAGTCGGGAGTGCGGTTGGTGAATGTGGCCAGAGGAGGGCTTTTTAATGAACAGGCTTTGTTTCAGGGGATGAAGCAAGGAAAAATCGCTTCAGTGGGTATTGATGTTTGGGAAAAAGAACCGCAAAAAGATCATGATTTATATGAGTTTAATACGGTATTGGGTACTCCGCACCTTGGAGCTTCTACTTTTGAAGCTCAGGCGCGGGTGGCAACTCAAGTGGCAGAACAAATTATTGAGGTTTTTCATGGCAATAAACTACCAAAATACGCTTTAAATAAAGTAAGTTTTAAAAAATAATAATTAAATATAATCATCAATGCTGACTTTTAACGTGGGGCCAAGCAAGCTTTCCCAAAAAACAAAAAGCCAAATCAAAAAAGCCATAGACCTTGGGATTTATGAAATATCCCATCGCAGCGAGGAGTTTTCCAAAATTTCCAAGCAGGCGATCACTGGATTGCGGAAATTTTTTAAGATCCCAAAGGATTATCGGGTATTTTATACCGGTTCCGCTACCGATGCGATGGAAATAGCAGTCGGGAATTGTTGCGAACAGAGGGCGTATCATTTTACTTGCGGAGTTTTCAGCGAGGTTTTTGCGGAAATTTCACAAAGATACAATAAAAAAGTGTTTAGGGATCAAGTTGATTTTGGTCAGTTAAACGATTACAAACAGGCTAAAATCGACAATAAGCATGATTTTGTAGCGATTACTCAAAATGAAACCAGCACCGGAGTAATGTGTGAGATTGAAGACATAGAAAAGGCGAGAAACAAGAATCGGGAAGCGATTTTAACTATTGATATTACATCTTCAGGCGGGACGGCGCCGGCGCCGATTGAGTTGGCTGATATTTGGTTATTTTCGGTGCAAAAATGTTTTGGTCTGCCCGCGGGTTTAGGTATTATGATTGTTTCACCCAAAGCGTTAGCCAAAGCGAATCAGCTTTCTAAGCAAAAGAAAAACTTAGCCGGTTACTTTACTTTTGAGAACATGTTGGAAAAAATGACTGGTAAATACCAAACCGTCAATACCCCTAATGTAATAAACATTTATTTATTAGCTGAACGCATGAAAGTTTTTAACCAAAACCAAGGTTTAATCGGTAACATTAAGCAAGCTCAGGAAAAGTATCAATTACTTAAGGATTTTATTGATCAAAATCAAGCAATTGATTATTTTGTGCAGAAACCGCGAGCCAGGTCTTATATAACAATTTGTTTGCAAGCAGCTAGAGAAAAAATTAAAGCTTTTCATCTTGCTTGTAAAAAGAATAATATGATATTGGGTCAAGGTTATGGAGAATTAAAAGACAAGACCTTCCGGATTGCTAATTTTCCCAATATTAGCAAGACGGAAATGCAAAACTTAATTGAAGTATTAAAACAAGCATCATGATATATCAAAATATTTTAAAAACCATAGGCAATACACCAATCGTTAAGATAAATCATTTAAGTCCCAAACCAGAAGTGAAAATTATGGCCAAAGTTGAAGGAGTTAACCCCGGAGGAAGTATTAAAGATAGAGTGGCTTTGAGAATCATAAAAGAAGCAGAAAAAACCGGGGAGTTAACCGCGGAGAAGGTAATTATCGAAGCAAGTTCAGGCAATACCGGCATCGCAATAGCCATGATCGCGGCAGTGAAGGGGTATCAAGCGGAAATAGTTATGAGCGAAGCGGTTTCCTCGGAGCGGCAAAAAATGATTAAAGCTTTTGGAGCTAAATTGATTTTAACGGCAAAGGATAAAGGCACAGCGGGGGCTTTGGAAAGAGTGGAGGAGTTAATTCAACAATATCCGAATAAATATTTTTATACCAATCAACATTCCAATCAGAACAATAAAATCGCTCATTACAAAACCACCGCCAAGGAGATTTGGCAACAGACTCAAGGAAAAATAGATTATTTTGTTTCCGCAATCGGTACTTCGGGAACGTTAATGGGGGTAGGAAGTTATTTGAGAAAGTTTAATCCCAAGATTAAAATAGTGAGCGCGGAGCCGGTTTTGGGTCATTATATTCAAGGATTGCGCAGCATGAAAGAAATGTTGATTCCGGAATTATACGATCGCAAAGCTTTGGATGAGGTAATATTAATAGAAACTCAAGAGGCTTGGGCCATGTCAAGAAAAATAACCGAAAAGGAAGGGATTTTTGCCGGGATGAGTAGCGGCGCCGCTTTATTAGCCGCGATAAAAGTAGCGAGAAAGATTAAAAAGGGTTTAATCGTAACAATTTTTCCTGATCGAGGGGAAAAATATTTGAGCACGGAGTTGTTTGGCGACTAGGGACAAGGATTGTCAGGACGAGAACCAGGGTTTTTTAGGATATTGCATTTTCATATAGATTGTTTTAATAAATCACGCTTGTCTTGATTTCTATCCTGTACATCCAAATAAGTTCTGATCGTGTTGGTTCTTATTGGTTTTATTCTGTCTATATCTGGTTTTGTATTGACATAAAATCAAAAAAAAGCTATTAATTGAGATGAAACAAGGAGGGATTTTTTTGATAGCAATAAATTGTTTGTAATGGACTATTAATTTTATTGCTTTGCGAAAAAATATTAATACTGTGCTTTTTAATGAGAGTAGAAAAAAACGATCGAAAAAACCGAGAACAAGAGTTTTTTCCTAAGCAAATTCAAGATAACAAACCAAAGGACAGCAAAAGGCTGGTTTTTTTTATTGCTGGCGTGATTGGCGCCATAGCATTGATAGTTTTTTTAAGTATAGAGAAACAAGAACAGAAGCCAAAGAGCGAAGTGAAAAAAAATATTTCAGTGGTTGAGGTTGGTCAGGCTGAGACCACCAACGCTATAATAAACAAAACCATTAAGGTTCATTCTCAAGATGAAGCTGTGGTTATCGCTCAACATACCGGCAGAATCGTGGAAGTTGATTTTGAGGTGGGACAAGCGGTAAAAAAAGGAGAAATTTTGGCTAAATTTGATCAATCGGCTTTAGAAAACTCGGCCACAATTGAATTGAATCACGCCGGGGAATCAGTAGAAATCGCGCACGATTCCTTAGAAGCGACCGAAGAAAGCGCGGAAAAAAGTTATAAATCGGCTAAAAATGAAGTAGAGGTGGCTAAAATTAATCTAGAGCGAATTAAAGAAAACGGTGACGACAAAGACATTGACGAAGCCGAAGAGAGACTGGAGCAAGCTGAAAGAAATCGAGACAATGCTGAAGCTCAAGGCGAGGCTCGGGTGGAACAGGCAAAAAGCACTTTGAATCAAGCTGAAAAAGGATATAAACAAGCTTTGATTAGTCAACGCAATACTATTATTAGAGCGCCGGTAGACGGTATTGTTACTTCAAAAAATTTATTCAATAATCAATATTTGAGTTCAGGCGCAATTATCGCAAAGATAAGCACTTCCAATAACTTGGAATCTACAATTTATCTATCCCAAGACGAAGCCGGCGCTTTAAAATCAGGAGATATCATTGATGTGTATTGTGAAGGCAAGCAAGGGTACGCGAACTTAGCCAAAGTGAAAAGCGTGGCCTCGATCCCGGATTCGTCTAATTTACGCTACGCTGTGGCGATTGAATACTTTAAAACCATGGGTGAATCCAAATGTTTAAGCGCGAATCGGTTTGTGGAGGCTCAATTCAAGCTTCCGGTAGAATCGTTGGCCGGAAATTTTTTTCTGCCAATTTCCGCGGTAAAAGTGGGCCAGACAAAAAATACGGTTTTTGTGATTCAAGATCAGATAGCGCAAGTCCGGGAAGTAAAAACCGGGAAAGTTTTTGGAGAATATATTGAAATCACTCAAGGTTTGGATCAAGGCGAGTTAGTGGCCTTACAAGGCAGTAAGAGTTTAAGCCATGGCGATAAGGTTAAAATTCAGAACCAATAAATTGATTAAAGAAATGAGTCAATCAGAAAAATTTAATCCGGAAAGCAAAAAAAAATTAATTGAACAGGTAGAGAGTTTTGAAAAATCACCGCTCTCTTTTTTTATTAGAAACACCAGGGTTACTTTTTTGGTTATCTTGTTGCTTTTGATTGTGGGGATTTTTCAGATTGGGACTTTACCTAAAGAACGAGAACCCGAAGTAAAGGTGCCTTTTGGTATTATTACTACTGTTTATCCGGGCGCTTCGCCTTTGGATATTGAAGAACAAATTACCAAAGAAATTGAATCTAAAATTAGCGATTTAAACGGAATAAAAACCATTGAGTCCAGTTCTAATTTTGGAATGTCGCAGATCTCGGTGGAATTTGAGGCGGATCAAGATTTGGATGATTCTTTAAGAAAGCTTAAAGATAAGGTTGATGAAGCTAAGCCGGATTTACCCGAAGACGCTAGCGATCCAAATGTTTTAGAAATTAATTTTAACGATGTTCCGGTTTTGGTATTTTCATTGCGTGGAGCTAATTATGATAAATCAGAGTTAAAGCAATTTGGCGAGGATTTAAAAGATAAACTTAAATCGATTACTAATGTGAATAAAGTTGAAGTGATTGGTGGAGAAGAAAGAGAGATTCAGGTGGAAGTGAAGCCGGAGCAATTGAATGAATTGGGTTTAAGCGTAACTCAGATAATTCAAACCATTAAAGCTTTTAATACCAACTTTCCGATTGGCTCGGTTGAAGTTGATAACTTCAGTTATGCGGCGCGCGTGGAAAACCAATTTCAGACCGCGGAGCAGGTAGGTAATTTAATTATTACCAATCGAAACGGAGTTGATATTCGAGTAAAAGACGTGGCCCAGGTTAGGGAAGATTTTCAGAAAACCGAAACAATCTCGAGAATTTCAATTGGCGGGGACAAATCAGAAGAATCGGTTTCTTTGCAAATTTATAAAAGAACCGGCGGAGATGTAACCGAAGTGGCGGATAAGGCTCGAAAGACGGTTGAGGAAAATCGCGGTTTTGTATACCCGGAAGATTTAGACGTGGTCATTACCACAGATACAGCTAAATATGCCGAGGATAGTATTAACACATTGATTGAGAACGGAATTGGCACCATTATAATTATTTTAGTTTTACTGATTTTGTTTGTGGGTTTGCGCGAGTCAATGATTACAAGCTTAGCCATCCCTTTTTCCTTTTTTATCGCTTTTACGGTTTTGGCTTTTTTGGATCAGACCTTGAATGGAATTAGTTTATTTTCATTGGTATTGGCTTTAGGTTTATTGGTTGATTCGGCTATGGTAATCGTGGAAGGCATGTATGAGAAAATCTCTAAGTATAAGATGAGCGGTTACGCGGCCGCTTTATTGTCAATTAAGGAATATAGCTCTCCCTTAACCTCGGGCATGTTAACCACGGTTGCGGTTTTTGTGCCATTACTATTTGTTAAGGGGATCATGGGAGAGTTTATGCGAGTTATTCCTATTACCGTGATTTCCACTTTAATCGCGGCTTTATTTGTGGCTTTAACGATTGTGCCAGCGATTGGAGCAACTATTTTAAAGCCAAAAAGCCATGAAGAAAAACAAAAAAAGCAGCGAATCTGGCCGGACAAATGGTTGAAAAGCAAAAAGGAGCAATATTTGATTCTGTTGATGTTGGTTGGAATTTTAGTCGCGAGCAGTGTTTTGATTAAAATCGACAGCATGATGATTAGGGCAATCCAGGTCTTTTTGTTAATAGCGATTCTATATTTTGTTTATAGTTTACAAATTCTAAAAAAGACCATGAATTGGTTGATTAGCTTGTATGATCGTAAGATTGACCGAATTATCAACAGCCGCAATAAACGAGTTTTAATCTTAGCCAGCGCCGCAATTTTATTGATGGTTTCTTTGATGATACCGATTATTTCGATGCTAAACCCTAAAATTGGTTTACTGAAAATTGAACAATTTGGAGAATATGACGCGGATGAATTTACTATCAATTTAACTATGCCAGAGGGTACGGTTTTAGAAGAAACCCAAAAAGTGGTTCGTTCCATGGAAGAAAAGATCCGAAATTTGGAAGAAATGGAAAATTATATAGTATCGATTGGAGCTAATGGAGAAAATAAAGCAAACTTTACAATTAATTTGACTAAAGAAGAAGAGCGAGAACTGACTAGCGGGGATATTTCTGAAATTGCCAGAGAAAAGCTTAAAACAGTTACCCAAGGAGAGGTAACGGTTCAGGAGATGCAAGCCGGCCCCCCAGGCTCTAAACCAATAGAGGTAAAACTTGCTGGTAATGATTTAGTTGAGCTTGGTCGAATATCCGATGAATTAAAACAAAGAATGATTGAAATTCCCGGGGCTGAGGATATTCAAACTGATATGAAATTTTTGCCCGGTGAATTTTTAATAATTTTTGATCAAGAAATATTGGCGCAATATGGTTTAAAGACCTCTGATTTGGCTTATGAAATAAGAAATGGTATTTCCGGCAATGATGATATTGATATAACCAAACAAGGCCAGGAGATGAAGATCAGGGTGGGCTATCCGGAAAATCAAATAAAAAACATTAATGAATTGAGGAATTTACCGATCAATACGGGATCGGGTAAGGTTTTTTTAGGGGAATTGGGCGACATTAGTCTTAGTCCCAGCATCAGCTCCATAAAAAGGGTTGATCAAAAAAGAACAGTTAAAATAACCGGTCGTAACGCTGATGGTAAAAGCCCGAAAGAGATAATCGCAGCTTTTCAAGAAAAGGTGAGAGATTATAATTTGCCAGCCGGATACGAATTAATTTATGGCGGAGAAAATGAAGAACTTAACGAGGTATTTAGCGATATGTTTGCTAAAATGATCATTGGTGTAATCCTGGTATTCTTTATTTTAGTGGTTCAATTTAATTCTTATCGGCAGGCATTAATAATTATTTATACGGCTCCACTAGCCATGATTGGCGTGATTTGGGGTTTGACTGCGGCTAATCTTTCTTTGGATATTCCAGCGTTTGTAGGCATTGTTTCATTGGTGGGTATTGTGGTGAATGACGCTATTATTTTAATTGACCAAATTAATCTTAATCGAAAAAAGGGCTATTACTTAATGAAATCTGTTGTCAAAGCAGGTCATGCAAGAATGCAGCCGATCATGCTCACAACCGCTACCACTGTTTTTGGTTTACTGCCTTTATCAATTCGAGATCCAAACTGGCGCAATATGGGTTTTGCCATTATATTTGGTTTAAGTTTTTCCACGCTTTTGGTTTTGATTGTGGCGCCAACCTTTTATGTGAATTTTTATAAAATGCGTTTTAAGGCTAAAGAGCTTTACGAACAAACAAAAATTAAAGCCGCATCCTTTTGGTTGCGATTAGTGGCTCTGGCGGTTGATTTTGGGGTTATACTAATCATGACTATTGGAATTGGCGCCTTGGTTATGATGAATGTTTCCGGTTTAGAAAATTATACCTTAAATTCAGGATTGACCATGGGGGGATTAGCTTTACTTTTGATGATAACTTACAATACGCTAATGATTTATGTTTTTGGAACTACCGTGGGTAAAGCGTTTGTTGAGACAAGGGTAGGCAGCGCCACGGATAAAGATTTAAGCTTAAGACGGTTAATAAGTCGGGAAATAATTAAATTTGTAACCGGGGTTTTATTAATAGGCACCTTTGTTTTTGTGGTCTTTAGCGCGGTTAACTTGTTTGATAAGCTTAGTGGCGAGTTTGGCAATAATGAAATTGTTGATCAATTACAGCAAAAAAATGAGCTAGAACAACTAAAACTAGAAAAAAAAGCGCTTGCCTGGCCACAAACTTTAATGTGGTTACTTGTAGCGATTTTATTATTTGTTGGTTATGTTTTTGGTTTGATGATATTTATTAAGAAAAAAGGAGCTTGGGTTCATGATTGGTTGACCGGCACCATCGTTAAAGACGTTAATACAGATAAGGTAAGAATTTACGCTGATGGCAGCATGGAAGCCGCGCCAAACCCTAAAGATTAAAAACAGCTAACGAAAAAAGAATAGCTTATATAAATTACTTTTGTTTAGTTTTAGTTTTGGCAGTTTTTGGTTTTCTGACTTTAACCATGGTTTTTAAACAGTCGGTGCAAACTAAAATTTTACTGCCATTGATGTGTTTTTTTTGCAGATTGGGTTTTTGAATTTTAATACCGCAGCGGTTATATTGACCACGTAGTTTATTAACATGTTGAGCTTTATTGTACCGCTTGTCGCAGATTTCACAGGTTTTAGCCATATTGAATATTAAAAATCGTTGCAAATCTATAAAGTTTTAATTATAATATAATTATCTGAAGGTTAGTAAATACTTGTCACGAGTGAATATTAATCATTAAATTGTAAAAAGTCAATGGATGAAGGTTATTTATCTTATTTATCATTAGCCATTGCTTTTGTGGTGGCTTTTACAATTCATGAATTCGCGCATGCCTTGATTGCTAATAAATTAGGGGATGAAACAGCTAAGCACATGGGTCGGATGAGCTTGAATCCGATAAAACACGTTGATCCGGTAGGAACCTTAATTTTACCGATTTTATTGATTGTTAGCGGCTCGCCTTTTGTTTTTGGTTGGGCGAAACCGGTACCGGTTAATGTTTATAACTTAAGGCAAAAAGGTAAATATGCTCATGCTTGGGTTAGTTTAGCCGGTCCGTTGTCAAATTTTTTGGTAGCGATTTTGGTTTCGCTTTTCTGGAGATTATCTCCAGAAGCTTTTGTAGCTTCTTGGAGTAATAATTTTATAAATTTATTGTCCGTAATTATGTACATTAATGTAATTTTTGGTATTTTCAATTTAATTCCGATTCCACCACTAGATGGTTCTCATATTTTAATGAGTTTACTACCAGAATCACAGCATAAGATTAAAGAGTTTTTAAATCAATATGGTTGGGTGCTTTTGATGCTTATAATTCTATTTGGCGCAAATGTAATCATTCTTCCAATCGCTCAAGGGATCTTGAGTCTTTTATTACCTTCTTAAAATTTGTTACCTGGACCAAATATTAACTTTTTTTAGCTCAAAAGAGACCACCTCCCGGCTTCGATCTTGTTTTAAAACACAAAAGCTTTTAATGATGCCGGTTTGTTCAGCTAACCAAAGATTACATTGAACCAAGCGTTCGTTTTTACAAAGTTGTTTAGTACAATGAGGATCCTCAAGTTCAGGTTGCTCAGGGTTGAATTTTTTAATTCGCCAGTCAAGATGAATTTTTTTTGCCCAAATTTGATTATAAATTCCGCTGATTTGTTCCTCGCCTTGAAGTTGGAAACTGAGATTGTTTTTTTCAAAATACCGATCAATAATTTGTTGGCCTTGAGAATCAAGAATCTCTAATTTGTTGGTAACTTCAAATTGCCAATTATGTCTATTGTCAAAATTTTTGGGTAGAAAAATGCCATTACTATGTTGGAAAGTGGTGATTTGGTTTGTATTCATTTGTCCCAATAAGAAATCAATATTTTCAAAAACAACTCCTTGTTCTTGGCAAAAAACCGGAATTCTTTGATTAAATTGTTCCCGAGGCATTTTATAGGATAAAACCGCTTTTTCTGGAGTTTGTTCAATAACTTGGAAGTCAGCCTCAGTCTCCACGTTATTATAAGTGGAATTGTAAAGCCAGTAGTTGTTGATGCCCAGAGGCAAATAGGAGTTACCGCAAAATTCCGGTTTATCGCGCTTTTCGTTGCTCCTTTTTTTTAATTCTTGAGCTTTTTGTTGCAAATATTGCTGTTCCTTTAGGTGTTGGTTAGCTTGATAGTTTTTTAAGTATAGATAAATTCGGTAAAGATCGGTTCGATAAAAAAAAGCTCCGGCAAGCAAAATCAGAATAAAAATTATAAATAATTTTTTTTTCATAAGATTTATTTATAACCGGATTGACTATATATTAGCTCCAGCCGGAATTTTAGAGGTTGATTCTTGTTCGACTTGTTCGAATTTATTATGGGCCTTGGCAATTTGATGGAATATTAACACCCAGTAAGTATAGTAAAAAACAATAAAAAATGAGTCCAGGATTAACTTTACCAATGCTAATGGAAACGTGGGCGAGATAAAATTTTGATCAAGTAAGATTTGAGTGATTTTTAGGCCGGCTAAGTGAGTGAAGGGTAAATAAGTAACCAATAACAGAGTAGCTATTATAAGGGTTTTAATAGCCAAGCGTCTTCTTTTTAAAACCAGTTTTATTGATAACTCAATGGCCTTTTCCAATGCTAACTTTGGGCTAAGAACCAGGAACAGTTTGGTTAAAATTTTGAAAAAATAAGCTAAAAACAGAATTATTAAAAACAATGACCAGCTGCTTACTAACCAGCTGTTAGAGGTTTGTTCAAGGCTAATTTGATAACTAAGTCGGGATTGAGACAAAACGATAAACCAAGCGGAAAATAGAAAAAGCAAGTAAAAAAAACTTTGCAATAAAAAGCTTTGCAGGAAAGTAACAAAACCCGGGGCTTTTTGCCAAATTTTAATAGGCGTGGATTTTTTTTGGTTATAAGCCAAAGGCTGCAAAATAGCAATTAAATAAGTGACAAGCAGAAAAGAGCTTAGAAGGGAAAATAAAAACAATAAAACTTGGTTAACAGTAAGGCTTTGGGCAAAATAAACCATTTTTTTAGTAAATCCGAAGGGTAGTTTATTTTGACTAAAAAAGAAAATCTTTAACTCAAAAAGTTCAAAAGGCAACATTATTAAAAAGCCTAAAAACCAAAGCCGAGAATTTTTAAAAGTCCGGCTCAGGGCAATTTTCAATGTTGGTAATAATTGAGCGGAATTTGATTTTTTTTGAGATTTTTTTTGAGTTTGACTCACATTGTTAAACTTGATTTATTAGGTGGAAGTAGCTGAATCAGGCTTTTTACCTAATAGTTTTTCAAAAGCTTGTTTTTCAATGGTTTCTTTTTCAAGTAGTTCTTGAGCCACTTTTTTTAGTTTCTTCAAGTTTGACTCGATGATTTCTTCTGCTTTTTTCTGAGCTTGATTAATAAATTTATTTACGGATTGATCGATTTTGGCTGCCATTTTTTCAGAATAGTTTCTGGATTCGTGAATTTCTTTCCCAAGAAATACCATGTCTTCTTTTTCACCCCAGACAACCAGACCAAGATCGCTCATGCCATAGCGAGTTACCAGATTACGCGCGATTTTACTGGCTTTCTCCAGATCATTGGAAGCGCCAGTGGTTACGTCGTTAAAAATGATTTTTTCTGCCGTATAACCGCTGATTAAAACGGTAAGTTCATCAAGGAATTGATTTCTTGTTTGAAAATGTCGGTCTTCAATGGGTAACTTAAGCGTGTATCCGGCGGCTTGACCACGAGAAACGATAGAGACTTTGTGAACCGGATCAGCATTGGGCAGTAGGTGAGCCACAAGAGCGTGACCGGCTTCGTGAAAGGCGGTAATTTTCTTTTCTTTTTTGGTCATGAGTCGGCTTTTCCGTTCAGGGCCGAGCATGACTTTTTCAATAGATTCAATGAGCTCGCTCATGCCGATTTGTTTTTTATTTCGTCTAGCTGTTAGAATAGCGGCTTCATTCATTAAATTCATAAGATCGGCGCCTGAAAAACCCGGGGTTCTTTCGGCAATGGTCCTTAAATTAACGTCTTTTTTTACCGGTTTTCGGCGAGCGTGAATTTTTAGAATCGCGGCTCGATCTTTAATGTCAGGATTATCAATGGTAACGTGGCGATCAAAACGTCCGGGGCGGAGTAACGCAGGATCTAGAACATCGGGACGATTGGTGGCCGCGATAACAATAACATTATCTTTGGTGTCGAAACCGTCCATTTCCACCAAAATTTGGTTAAGGGTTTGTTCTCTTTCGTCATGTCCTCCTCCTAAGCCGGCGCCGCGTTGACGCCCAACCGCATCGATTTCGTCAACAAAAACAATAGCCGGAGCGGTTTTTTTAGCTTGCTTGAAAAGGTCGCGAACTCGACTAGCGCCAACTCCGACAAACATTTCCACGAATTCCGAACCGGAGATATGGAAAAAGGGTACATTAGCCTCTCCGGCCACGGCTTTAGCCAAAAGCGTTTTACCGCAACCGGGCGGACCAAGCAGCAATAAACCACGAGGAATTTTTGCGCCCATGTTTTGAAATTTTTTGGGGGTCTTTAAGAACTCGACAACTTCTTCCAATTCATTTTTAGCTTCTTTAAGACCTGCTACGTCTTTAAAACTGACTTTTCGGGATTTGTTTTTGGGATCTTGCATTTTAGCGCGAGAATTACCAAAACTCAAAGCCTGAGTGTTGCCTCTTTGGGCTTGACGCATAATAAACCAAAAAAACAAACCGATAAGAATAAACGGGAAAAAGAAAGGAATAATGGTACCAAGAAAAAAATTAACGCCGCTGTTGTCTTTATTGTTGATATCAATTTTTCTTAACTGTTCTTGGTTGACCCCAAAGTTATTCAAGGACTGGCTCAAGCTGGTTTCTACTTCTTTTTGAGCGACCAGCTCTTGATCTTGCTTGTCTTTAATTTCCAGTTTATTGCCGGATATTTCAATGGATTTTATTTCTTGCGCGTTGATTTTTTGTGCCAGCTCGCTTAGCGGGATTTCTTTAGGTTTTTCAAAAGGCGTATTATAAAGGGAGAAAAGCAGATAAACAACAATGAAAATAACCAGAGCTATGCTTAAATGTTTAGCTAAATTTTTGTTCATATTCTACTAAGAAAATTAATAATTATTTGTTTACATTTGAAAATCCTAAAATAACACAAATGAATTGCCAAATTTTTTTATTTAGCCAATCTTAATTACTTAGGAGTTTTCTGAAATACTATTGTGCCATTTTTTTTAAAGATGAGCAAATTTTTAATTGATTGAAACGGTTTTTTTTTGGCCGGATTGTTTAGGTAGTTGAGAAGATCGAAAATAACTGCTTGAGAAAGGTTAAGTAAGTGGCCGCGAGTTTTTTTGACGCATTGGCGGAGTAAAATGGTTTGGATGATTAACGGTTTTTGTTTAAAAAAATCATGATTTAAAATAAGTCGATGTTTTTTTTGTTGACTTGCTTTGGTTAAGTTTTTTTTGGCTTTTTCTTCCAGATACCGCTGACAGCTTTTGATTACTCGAGCGTTGCGGCTGATGGTTTGGTCTAGATTGGGATTAAGTCTTTTTTTGAGTTTAGGAATGATGGTTTGGCGAAGTAAATTGCGGGAATATTTAAGGTCAAAATTGGAAAAATCTATTTGATATTGGTGTTGATTTTCTTGCAGGTAATCAATTATTTGATTTTTAGGGATGTTTAGAAGGGGACGGATCAGAAAGATACTTTTTATGATCGTATTAAAGCTCATGCCTTGCAAGCCCATTAAGCCGCTGCCGCGGATGAAATTAAACATAATGGTTTCGGTTTGATCGTTTTGAGTGTGCGCCAGAGCTATTCGGGGTTTATCTTTACTTAAGTCAGTTGTTTTTTGGGTGTTGCAAAAAAATTTTGCGGTTTTTGGAGGTTGATTGATGGTTAGTCTTTGAAAAAAATCATAACGAAGTTGACGCGCCCAATTTTCAATTCCGGTTGAGGGATGGTGCTTGGGATTAACATTTAAAAGCCAAAGGTCAATTTGATTGTTTTGGCAAAGTTTTTGGCAAAACTTTTGATCCGTGATCGAGGCTTGAGCGCGTAAGTTATAATTAACATGAGCGGCTTGAAAAACAAATCCGATTTTATTGGCGATTTTTTTGAGCGCATGAAATAAAAAAACCGAATCCGGACCGCCGGATAAACCCAAAATTACCCGGTCATTTTGGATAATTAGCTGATTTTGTTTGATGTTTTGATAAACCTGAGAGATTAACGCTTGCATAAATCCAACAAAGCTTTACTTTTTAGACTTGGCAGCTTTGGTTTTTTTTGGAGCGGATTTTTTTACCGAGGTTGATTTTTTTGCGGTTTTTTTGGCCGGAGATTCTTTTTTAGCGGTTGAAACTTCAGCTTTGGTTTGGTTTTTTAAATCCTTTTGTTTGGCTGACGGTGACTTTGTTGATTTTTTTGCGGTTTGAGTTTGTGAAGGTTTGGTCTTTACTTTTTGAGTTTTTTTGGCCAAAGACTCGGAGTTATTCTTTTTTTTGTCGGTAAAAGGAGAAAGACCCATACGGTGACTTTTTGGCTCAATTGATAGAATTTTGAATTTAAACTTATCATTGACCTTCATGATTTCTTCCAGATTACGGCCAGCGGCAAATCGGTTTAATTCGGAAATATGAGCCAATCCGTGAATGTTTTCATCAAGCTGAACAAAAGCGCCAAAAGGGTTTAATTTAGTGATAATTCCTTCCACAACATCGCCGACTTGGTATTTTTCTTTAACTTGACTCCAGGGGTCTTGTTTTAGAGCTCTGATAGAAAGTGAGATTTTGTTTCGATTGATTTCGATAATTTTGCATTGAACTTTTTCTCCAATTTTAACGATATCATGAGGGTTTTCGATAAGCTGCCAAGCCAGTTCGGAAATATGCACCAAACCTTCGAGCAATTCCTTGCTGTCAGTTTGTTTGAGAGTTTTACCCTTGGGAGGAAATTTTACAAAAGCGCCAAACTTGACAATACCGCTGATAATGCCCTCGACTTGATCTCCGATTTCAAAGCGTTGAACTTCCTGTTCTTCGGTTTCAGCGCGGGTAGCTTTTTCCGAGACAATGAGTTTTTCTTCTTCCTTATCAATATCAATGACGCGTACATTCATGGTCGTATCAACGAAGCGATTAAGCAATTCTAAAATTTTGGCCTTGTCGCCATCTTCGACTCGCGGGTAATTTTCATTAGAAAGTTGAGAAACGGGAAGAAAGCCGGTGATACCATTAATTTCCACCATTAAACCGCCGCGGTTGGCGGCTAAAATTTTCGTGGGAACGGTTTCGTTTTCTTCCATTTTACGTTTAAGCTCTTTCCAGGTTTTTTCATAACCAGCCTCACGCAATGAGAGCTCCATGTAACCGTCGGAGTTTTCCAGTTCAATTACGGTGGCTTCCACTTCGTCGCCGGGTTTTAGATTTTGAGCAATACCCAAACCGTCTTTCATTTCCCGACCCATGACTATTCCGGTACCGAGTATACCAAGATCCAGGTAAATAGTGTTTCTGGAAATATTAATTACTTGACCTTTGACCAGTTCGCCGACTTTGGGGAAGTCAACCGAATGTTTTTCCACCAATTTGAGTAATTTTTCTTTATCTTGAGAAGCGGAGCTATTAGCAGTTTGATCTTTTGACTCAACTTCGGGCTTGTTATTGTTTAGATTCTTAACTTTGGTTTTCATAATTAATTAATTAGGTAAACAGATTTAATAATTATTAACCTAACTTATTCTCTGTTGGGAAATAAGTCGGGTTTAAGAATTCGCTAAAAAGCATAGCTTTAAATAAAGTTTTTGGCAAGAAAATGGATCCTTATTATTAATAAATGTTAGTAAGTACACCAAGGATTGGGTATTTCATCCGGATCTAAGCAGCATTGCATATCCATATGACCGTCGGGGTTTTTCTTGCTTTTACTGGGTTTATCGTTTTTTTTGGCGCAAACATATTTGCCATTTACTTTTTTAGCGCCGTGAGGCTTGGGCGCTTTAGGCTTAGGCTTTGGTCTTTGGATTTTGATAAATTGAAATCGGTTTAGCACTTGATAGATTTCAGGACTTTCTTTAATTAAGTCTTTCTTAAGGCTAGTTGATTCAGTTTGGGAATTATTTAACAAAGGTACAATATGGTAAACATATTTTCCGCGAGTAAGACTGAAAAAGTAGGCGGATCGATAACAGGGATGATCCCGGGTGATGTTGATTTCATAAGCTTGGTAATCGCTATTGGTTAAATCAAGCTCGGTAAGATTATTCTTTAAATTACAGTTTTTTGATTTATCAATCTGTTGGGAGCTATTTTGAGCTTGAGTCGCGACAGGGGTTGGAGTAATGGTTGTTTTGTCTTGCTGTTTTTGAGTATTTAAATAGCTTTGTTTATACCAAATTTCGTCAGAGTTTTCGATTTTACCAATGCTTTTTTGACTGTAAACTATAACGTCAAAACCTTGAGAAGAGTCTTGATCGGCAGAATCGGGTTTAAAGCGATATCTAGCCAGATGTTGAAGCTTAGCGTTGTTTTTTTTAACAATAACCGGTTTTTGATATTTTTCCGGGTAGTTTAAACTAAAACCGTACCATTTATTAACGTATTTGTTCCAATTCGCGGTGTTTTGGAAGCGTGCTTGCGCTTTTTCGGTTTTATGATTGGCTTTAACGGTTCGGTCTGTTGGGGTTTGAATGATTTGATATTGAGGTTTTAAGTTTTCCACTCCGTGCACATTTAGGTTTTGAAAAAGGTCATCTTTGGCGAAATAAACAGTAAGGGCCAGACTGACAATAATTAAAACAAGAAGAATAACCGGTAGGCTTTGGTTTTGATAATTTAAAAAATTGGTTATGGTTTTTTTAATACCAATATCTTGCTTGGAATGCATAATTAAAGCGATTAAATTGATTAACCGGTTTTTATACCATAGTTTTGTTTTAGTGTCAATACAAGCAGATGAAATTAGCTGCCGGCCTTAAAATTTAAATATTTTTTTAGCCTTACAAGCTTTGGTCGGTCGCGAAAATTTCATTTTTATTTTAGATTTTTTTCATATTAATATGTTATAAATCAAGAGATCCGTATTGTTTGAGGATGCGTTTTTTTTCTCGTTCCACAATGCTTTTGAGTTCTTTGAGTAAAGAGCGATAACGCTTGATGTATCCGGGGGTGATGACTTCCTGAGCTTTTTTATAGATAGGAAAGTAGAAGTTTTCAAATTCATAGATTTTACGTTTTTGTTTTTTGATTTGTAAATATTTTAAAGTTGAGGTATTGTGAATATGATCGGCTAATTTGATAAAAAGAATTAACGGATCCGCAATGCCGCTAATGTAAAAGCGGTTGACGTATATTAAAAAACGATAATCAATATAATCCTGGAATGACTTGAAGCTTTTTTGTTTTTTTTCCTGTTGATATTTTTTCCTTAGATTTGTTTGGTTGCCGGGCTTGATGTTCTTGCTTAATGCATAAAGGATAAAGCCAACGCGTTGGCCAAATTGTTGATTAATTTCTAGGTTGGTAACCTCAGAATCTTCGGTGACATCATGCAGAACTGCGGCAATTAAAGCTTCTTTCGGCATGTTATTTTGCTTGAGTTTGTTTAATACCGCTAAGGGATGAGTAATATAAGGTTGGCCACCTTCCCTTTTAACGCCGGAGTGAGTTTTTCTTGCAAGATTTAAAGCTTGGTCGAGCAGATCCATAAGATTTCAAGAATTTAATATTTATTTTATTGTACCCGATATAATTGATAAATTCAAATAAGCTCCATAATTGTTTAGTTTGAGTGAACCAGTAGAGTTGAAAAAAAACATAATGTTTTTGGTAAAATTTTGCTATAAACATAGTTAGGGGTAAGAAATTTGTGATTCTGGATTAAATATCTACTTTGTATATTTTTAACCATTTAAAATATGATAATTTTAGTAAAATGAAAATAAGCGCAAAAGAAAAAAAGGATTTGAATAATTTAATCAAAGAATTGACAGGGTTTCAACAAAGGCTATCAAAGTTTGATTATGTTAAGGACAGAGAGGATTTTTTTAAAGAAATGGAGAGATTTAAGGGATTTATCAGAAAACAAGCTGACGAGAAATTGTATAAAAATTTTGAAAAGAGCAAAAGTTTTCCGGAATTTAAAAGATTTTTTCGGAAAATGGAGGAATATTACGAAAGAACACTAGAGGCAATTGAAGCTGTTGGTTTAATGACCCAATCAAGAACCAATTCAAGCAACATTAATTTTTTTCAGCATATAAGTTCAAAACACGTTCAAGTAACTTATGAGCAAATAAAAAACGAACTAAACATGATTGATCTAAAAAAGCGGAAAAGATTTGTCATGGTAGGGATCGGCCCTTTAGCCGAATCGGTTTTGTTTTTATTTGAAAATACCGATGCCTTAAAAATCGTAGGCTTGGATAACAATCAAGAAGCTATTCATATTTCAAGCGAAATGATTAAATCAATTATTAACACTCCCAGGATTGAATTAATTCATTGTGATGGAGCTGATTATGATTACAAGAACGAAGATGTTGTTTTGGTAGCGAATTTTTGCGCAAGGAAATCAAAAGTTTTAGATAGGATAGTTGAAACAGGCAAGAACGGAATTCAAATAATTTTAAGAGAACCCGTGTTTCTAATAAATTTAATATACAGAGAAGCAACTAGCGGCATTAATCCGAGGCTAGCTATTGTTGATGAGATTTATTTTGATAAAACAAAAGCAAAGTCCCTTTTACTTGAAAAATTAGATTATTAATCATGAAGACCAAATTAAACGTGATTGATGGTAAGCACTATGAAGCGGTACTAAGAATTCAAAAAGAATTAAGGATCTACAAATCCAAAATTGAAAATACTGATTTAATTGTAGAAAGAAGCCGGTTCATGAAATTAATGGAAGAATTGATCGCTTACATATATGGATTAATCAACAAGAACAATCAAGAGGTGTTTAAGTACTTTAAACATAGTAGTTTCTTCCAGGAGAATAAGGTTTTCTTTTCCAGGGTAAACTGTTATTACGCTAGAGTCTTAGAAACAATTGAGGCCATAGATCTTATTAGCCAAGGTAACCACAAAAAAAATAAATTTGGAAAAGATTTGTTTATCAATGAATATCCGAAAATTTTATTTGAAAAATCAACTCGCGAACTTAAAGAGCTGGGAATTGATAAAAAACAATTTCAAGAATTTGTAATTTTGGAAACCGGGTCATTGCCAGTAACAATTTTGGCTTATTTTGTTGCCACAAAAATTCCGAAAATTATAGGAGTGGATAGCAACCAAGAAGCAATATATATGGCCGGAGAGATTACTCGCAATATGAATAAAAAAGAGCAAAGGATTAGCTATAGCCATTTTAGTCCACTTGATTATAATTATAGTAAAGCGGATATAGTTTATATTCCCAGTTACGCGCGCAACAAAAGAAAGATTTTGGATAGAATCGCTAAAACCGCGAAAGATGGAGTTATGGTGTTGTGCAGGACTCCGGTTCAATTTGGTGAGCTGCTGCTTGATAGCGCCGAAGTGGGTTTAAATCCAAGATTTTTTAAAGAGTGCGAAATTAAAATGCAAAAGCCCTTTTTGGATAAATTGTTAGTTTTAAGCACTTTGGATTTTTAAAATAACAGAATAAGAATTTATATTTTGATTGGAAGCGAAAAAGACATTAAAAAATTTGATTTTTTAAAGCAAGTAAACAAAAGAATATGAGGGATGGCTCTTATTTAGTAAACTTACGATAAATTTATTAAACTGATTTAAAAGATGGTGATTAGATTGGACAATAATAAGCGTTGTAAAAAAACAAGGAGGTTGGTTATTTAAAAAATAACATGAAAAAAGTATTATTTTATTCGTTAATTCCAATTTACGCAGCTTTGTTTTATTTGGCTGGCAAAGCTTATTTTTTTGGATTTTTTGTGGGTCCGGTTGGAGACACTTTGTTTGTGAAAGCCAATAGCGGGAAAATAATTGAAAATGGTTCTCGACAGTATCCATTCACTAGAATCGAGCCGGCTTTGGAGCGAGCCAAACACGATGAAGAAGTGCGGGTGATAAGCATTACCCCCGGAGAATATCAAGGTAAAATCCGGTTAAGGCCGGGATTAAAGTTGATTGCCGAAAGACCAGGGGTGAAAATTAAGTACCCTTATCAGGACTTTACTAGATACGAACACTCGCGTTTTATGAATTATGATGATTCAGCAGGGGCTGTGGTAGTGATGCAGCAGGATAATTATTTGTATGGTCTGGAGCTTTTTAATGGTTATTTTGGCGCTTTAATTGAAGAATCGGGAGGCTCCAGAATTGAGGATACTTTTATAAGAGATAATCGAAAATATGGAATTTTAAATTTAGAACAAGAGCAACCCGAGCCAGCTAAAAGCAATATAATTTACAAGGCAACAGTGGCCCAAAGCGGCAAGCAAGGGATGTATTTACAAAAGAGTTTAATGAAAGTTTTAAATTGCAAGGTTTATTATAATGCTGAAGAGGGGATCGATTTGCATGAAGGTATGACCGTGATAATCAAGAATTGTTCCGTGAATGATAATGGTGAATCGGGAATTGAGGCTGACTTAGGTAATAATGAAATTTATATTGAAAATTGTACGGTTAAGGGCAACCAGAAGCAAGGCGTTACCTTGCAGTCAAGTGAAGAAAACACCAGCGTTGTTTTGCGTAATAATGTGATTCAATACAATCATCATTATGGATTGCGTTGTGTGGTGCATTCTAAAACCGAAAAAGCTTACTTTTCAAGAGCTTTGGTTGATGGTTTGGATTATGTATTGGGTAATAATCAAATTCAATATAATGGCGTGGAGGAAGGCGTGAAAAATGTTGCTTCCAAATGCAAGAAATAGTTTTTTAATTTTGAAGTTTGTTTATCAATTAAAAAATAAAAAAAAATATTATGTATTTTAAAAATTTTCTGAAATTTTGTTATTTTGGGTAATGTTTTTGATTTGTTGGGGCGCTTTTGGCAATAAGGTTAAAGTCGCAATAGTGATAGTATGCGCCGGTGGTTGTGATTATACTTTAATTCAAGATGGGATTGCTAATGCTAATGCTAATGCTAATGCTAATGCTAATGCTAATGCTAATGCTAATTTTATGATTATTGTTAATGTCAGGATGAGGAAGACACGGAATTACGTTGATTTTAAACATAATGGGATTCAAAATCCAATGCAATAAGAACAAGACGTGACGAAAAGACGTCACATAGTATGGAGCTTTGCTTATTTAAAAAAATTGGATATGATAAAAAGGATGATTAAGGTAAAATTAAGTTAATTATGGAGCAAATCAACAAGGTTTTGAGATTTTTAGATGATAATAAAATTGAATATAAATTGCATGAACACCCAGCGGTTTATACATGCGAACAGGCGAAAAAGTATTGTACTGGGATACCGGGGATTGCTGGGAAGAATTTATTTTTAACCGACAAGAAAAAGGGTAGATTTTTTTTAGTGGTGATGCCGGCGAATAAAAGAATGGATTTAAAAGGATTCGCGAAAAAAGTCAAAGCCATAAAATTAAGCTTTGGCTCCAGTCAAGAACTGGAAAAACTGTTGGAATTAACGCCAGGCTCGGTATCTCCATTGGGTTTATTAAATGATCAAAAGCAAATGGTAGAACTGTTTATCGATAGCGATGTGTTGGCAAGCGATATGGTTAATTTTCACCCTAATGATAATAAAGCTTCGGTTGAGTTAACGCAAGCAATGTTCAGGCGATTTTTAGAGAAATTAGGTCGAAAATATCAAGAATTAGGTTAATTTTTTCAATTGGTGATTATAATAGACTATGACTTACGCGCTTGGTAAATTTTTAGAAAAAACCTCGTGGTTTTTTACTACTTATATCCAACATGTTTGTCAAAAATTTTGGTGTTTTTTACAAGATTTTTCTAAGCCAGTAAGTCATAGAGACTACAAAAGAAAGGAGGTGAGAAGTTATGAGTGAAAAACAGAAATTTTTGATCGCAACTATTGCGATTTGGGCGGTGAAAACTTTAATTATTTGGCTCACTTGCGGTTGGTTATTTTCTTGGGTATACAAAATACCGCCGGTTAATATTTGGTTGGAGCCCCAAGTAATGATGAGTGTGAAAAATATGCTTTATTCCAACGTGATTGCATTGCTCATGAGCGGTTTGTTTGTTTGGGTGTACACAATTATTTACAAAGGTGTGCCGGGCACTGGGATTAAAAACGGAATAAATTTTGGAATTTTGATTTGGTTGGTTAGCGCCTTGCCGGGAATGGCTAGCATGCCATTTTTTATGACCATAGCAACTACTGTGATTATATATTGGATTATTCAGGCTTTAGTGATTAATATTGTGAGTGGTTTGATTTTGGGCGCTATATACAAAAACAAACTTTGATCTTTGAAGTTGGTAAGGAGCGGTAGAGCCTAAATTATTGAATCTAGTAATTAATATGTATGATTTGATTATAATTGGAGCGGGACCGGCCGGAGCAACCTTGGCTAGACTTGTAAATAAGAATTACAAGGTTTTAGTTATTGAAAAGAGGAGCTTGCGTAAGTTAGACTCAAATAATAAAGTCAATAAACCTTGCGGAGGCTTGATCGCGCCGGATGCTCAACGTTTATTGGGAGAGATGGGATTAGGGGTGCCTAAAAAAGTTTTAGTAGGACCGCAAGTTTTTTCGGTGCGTTCAATTGACATTAAAACCGGCAAACAAAAATTTTACCAAAGGCATTATATTAATATTGACCGAGAAAAATTTGATCAATATTTGGTTTCATTAATCCCGAACCAAGTTAGAATTCTCGAAAAAGCGATTTTAAGAAAAATCCAGCCCGGCAAAAAAAACATCGAAGTTTTTTACCAACAAGACCGGGAATTAAAGCGAGTCAGGACAAGAAAAGTAATTGGCGCAGATGGAGCAAATTCTTTGACCAGAAAAATATTATATCCGGGTGAAGACGTTAGTCGGTATCTTTACTTTTCGATTCAAGAAATATTTTCAGCAAAAAAAGTTTTGCCTTACTTTACAGTTTTATTTGATGAGCAAACCACTGATTATTATTCTTGGATCATTCCTAAAGAAAAACAATTGTTAATAGGCTCGGCAATTGATGATATGTTGAATGCCAGAGCTAAATTTGAGCAATTTTTAAAGCGAGTTAAGAAACTCGGTTTGGGGATTGGTCAAAAGCGAGCTAGTCAAGGAGCCTTTATTTATCGGCCTACTGAATTAAAGAGCATAAATACCGGCAGAAATGATGTTGTACTAGTCGGTGAGGCTGCCGGCTTTATTAGTCCGAGTTCGGCCGAGGGATTAAGCTTTGCTTTTTTAAGCGCCTTGGCTTTGGCAAAAGCTATGGAAAAAGATTTTGATAACGCTTTAGGCGATTATAATTCTAACTGCGGAAAGTTAATATTTAAAATTATAATAAAAAATTGGAAAAAAATGTTTATGTTTCGGCCATGGCTTAGGAATTGGATTATGGCCACGGGTTTAAAAAGCATGAAAGTTGATGATTAAAAAATCAAGATAAAAAATTTAAGCAAATTAGATGAGCGATGTTGAAGAAATAAAATCAAGATTAAATATTGTTGACGTGGTAGCTAACTATCTGCGCTTAACAGCAAGCGGTAGTAATCATAAAGCGTTATGTCCTTTTCATAATGAAAAAACGCCATCTTTTATGGTAAATGAAGACAGGCAAATTTTTCATTGCTTTGGTTGCGGCAAAGGCGGGGATATGATTACTTTTATTCAAGAGATCGAGCGCTTAAGTTTTTTTGAGGCTTTAAAATTATTGGCGGATCGAGCCGGGGTGGATCTTAAACAAAGTCAAGGTAGCGGTCAAGAACGCGAAAAAAAATCCGAGCTAATAAAAATTATGGCAGAAAGCGTGATTTATTATCGTAAACAATTAAGAAAACCGGAGGCAAGCAGGGCTAGAGATTATTTAAAAAAAAGAGGAGTGAATCAGGAGTTGGCGGATCGGTTTGAGCTGGGTTATGCTAGGGACGAATGGGAGGGGCTAAAAAAACATTTGTTGGAAATAGGCTTCAAACAAAAGCAAATCGAACAAACCGGTTTGTTAAGCCGGAGTGTTAATAATCCCGATAGTTATTACGATCGATTTCGTAATCGGATAATGTTTCCTATTGCTAATGCTTTTGGGGCTTGGGTTGGTTTTTCCGCCAGGATTTTACCCGGTGATGAAACTCCAATGGGCAAATACATTAACACGCCTCAAACCGTTTTGTATGATAAGAGTCGGGCTATATATGGAATTCAATTAGCCAAGGAGGCGATTAAAAAACAGGATTTTAGTATTGTGGTTGAGGGTAACCTGGATGTTATTTTAAGTTTTAAAACCGGGGTTGAGAATGCGATTGCCATGTGCGGGACTTCGGTGACTCAAGAACAGTTAAAAATGTTAAAAAGATATTCCAATAAAATAGTGTTTGCTTTTGACGCGGATCAAGCTGGAGCTGAAGCCGCGGAAAAGGCGATTGATTTAAGTTTAAATTTGGGCATGGAAGTAGGGGTAATTGAAATTGATAAAATCAAGGCAGGTACTGACGTGGCAGAAGTTGTTGTTAATCAGCCGAAAAAATGGCAACAAGCGATTCGTGATTATACTTCGGCTTTGGATTACTATTTTAATTATTTTTTGAAGGATTTTGAGGATTTAAATATTGCAGAGAAAAAACAAAGAATTGAGGCGGTATTGGCCAAAATTACCCAAATTAATAGTAAAATCGAGCAAGATTATTATATTGAAGAGTTAGCGCATAGAACCAAGGCTAAGTCTAGTACTTTGTTTGAAAGAATTCAGGCCGAGAATATAAATAGAACCAATCAAACAACTAGCGAACCGACTAAAGACTCCACTGATAAGAATGAATTGACCAGTTTGGAGAAGCTTATTAATAGAATCTTGGTTTTAATTGTGTTATATCCTGAGAAATATTTTGAAAAGCGATCAAACCCAGAATTAGATAATTATTTAAAAAATAAGCAAAGGCTTAGGCCAAGCGAGCAAATACTAAAAATAATTTTGGCAAAAGCAATAGTTTTTAAAAAGCCAATTAGTTATCTTAACATGATTGAACAGGAGAGCCTAAAAACACATTTAGCCAGGTTAATAACTGTTGGGGAAAAGTATTATCAAGAACAAGAGGAGGTTTTAGATTTTGACGCAAAGGCGGAATTAGATTTTTATTTAACGAGATTCAAGCAAATAATCAAAAAACAAAACCAAGCCGATTTGTTGGCGGATATCAAAGAAGCCGAGCAGGCTAAAGATAAGAAGTTAGTAGCCAAGCTTGTTCGACAGTATAATGAATTAATTAAAAATTAGAGAAAATTTGTTTAAAATTGTAATCAGGAGGTTTTTTCATTGATGATTACGCTGACAAAATTCAAATTATTCAAGGAGTAAAAGGGTTGTACTTTGGCTTGCTTGAAAAGTCCATTTTTAGATTGATTGATTGAGGTGATTTCTCCAACGATTAAACCGGGCGGTAATTTTTTATCTTTACCCGCGGTAACAATTAGTTGGTTGTTTTTAATTTCGGCGTGTTCCGGAATGCTTTTAAGTAGAATTTCCAGATTAAAACGACCCTGAGCTACTCCAATAATATCAGTTTCGGTCACCCGGGCGTCAAATGAGCTTATGGGGCTAATGGTTAAGACAACTTTGGAGGTAAAGATATTCGCTTCATAAATTTCACCAATTAAAATTTGATCGTGTATGATGACCGCATCTCCTTTTTTTATGCCGTGTTTGGTGCCTTTATTGATGACCACTATTTCTTTGGAGGCGTTGGGATCGTGGGCGATAATCTCAGCGGTAGCGAGGTTGAATTTTTCTTTAGGGATTAAATCAAGTTCTTGGCGGAGTTCTTGATTTTGTTGTTTTAGTTCTTGATTTTGTTTTGATAATTCTTTGGTTCTCACCTCTAACTCGGTTAATTTTCGATTTTGGGCAATGATTTCTTCCACTTGACTTAAGGTAGAAAAAAAATTGCGATTCGAGGCGCTTTGTTCCTGAGTCGAGCCTAATGAATGAAAGATCAAACCGGCAAAATAATTTTTAATCGGGTTTAGTAAACCTTTAAGATTCACAATAAATATGATTAAAATAACCAAAATAATCCAAAATGCTTTAAAGCCCGGCCCCTTTTTAATATTTTTAATCATGAGAGACGTGAATAATTTTTATTTTTGATTTTTGGCCTTTTATTATTCGTATTGCGTAAGTCGGGACATTGAGATATTGAGCCATGATTTTGATTA
Source organism: Candidatus Moraniibacteriota bacterium (assembly GCA_014729795.1). Classification (GTDB taxonomy): domain Bacteria; phylum Patescibacteriota; class Minisyncoccia; order CAIUEV01; family JAHKAQ01; genus WJJI01. Next base: position 1,317 of record WJJI01000004.1, on the reverse strand, counting down.
ACTGTTGATTTGCCAGGTTATTTGCGGGTGGTTGGGTTAATTTGACACGATAGGTTGATTGATTAAGGCGCTTGATTCTTACAACACGACTAGCGGGTATGGTTTTAACGGTAAGTTGCATTAGTTATTTTTATGATTGTTTTTGTTCATATCAAAACGGAACTTTCTTTGTTCGTAGATTTCATCTTCATTTAGCTTGCGGTTGCTTTTAATCATGTCAGCTAAAAAAGCTAGAATCAAAAATTGAATTCCAGCTAAAAGTAAAATACTGCCCAAACCGATCCAAGTTCGAAAAGGAGATAGTTTAAGAGTATCATAATAATAAAAATTATAGAGATATTGAGAAAAAACCGTGATAAAAATTGTAAAAGAGGCAATGATCATACCAAGGGCAGGTAAACCAAAAAATTTTAAAGGTTGGCTGTCTCGGATGGTTTTGATAATAATCAGAATTGACTGAAAAATAAAATTTATAGGGCTTTTGGTCATTTTTGATTTACGTTTAGCAAAATATCTAACCTGAACCGGAAGCCATTTGACTTTAAGTTTTTTACTCAAGGCGTCAATGATGGTTTCTTGAGTGTAAGTAAATTGGTGGCTAAGATTAAGACGCAGGAGCGATTCCCGGTTATAAGCGCGAAAGCCACAGGTTAAATCCGGGGTTTTTTCATGCACAAAATAACCTACCATTTTAGATCCATAACGATTGATCATTTTTTTGCTTATAGGCATATTGATTGGTTTTATGCCGGAAAATCGACTCCCGATAACGATATCGGCTTGTTTGGCGATAATTGGAGCGGTGAGTTTTGGAATGTCATCAGGGTTAAATTGACCATCGGCATCAATATTAACTAAAACATCAAAATCGTTATTCAGCGCATTTAGGGCAGCTTTTCTAAAGGTTATACCCAGGCCGCGGTTAATATGATTTGAATAGAGAAAATCAACTTTATTTTTAAGGGCGATTTGTTTGGTTTGATCTGTTGAGCCATCATTTATAACTTGAATCTTAACCAATTTAAATCCGGTCACCCGGCGAGGTAGTTTTTGTAAAGTTTTTTGCAGGCGTTTCTCTTCGTTGTAAGCTGGTATGTTGATTAAGAGTTTCATAAAGATTATTATAGCAGAACCATATTAAAGAATTCAACAGCAAGAAATAAGACGATGGCAGTCGAGTTAAAAGCGGTTTTTTAATTCATCTTCAGCTTCAGGTCTTTGTCCGAGTCGGTTTTGACTTTGTACATGACTTTGTATTTGCGGTAGTAGGTTAAGTCGGTGTTGTAATTGCGGTCTTTGGCTTTTTTAATCCGATAT
>WJJI01000026.1 GCA_014729795.1 Candidatus Moraniibacteriota bacterium | reverse complement strand
GCCGATAATTATCAACCAATTAAGCCTGAAATTTAAAGGAAGATTTGATCTAAGAGAAATCCCTAATTAAAAATCATGAAAACCGTTTACACAAAATATTGTACACTCTCTCTAAGGGAATTGAAAAAAAGCGGGCTGTGTTTGAGCTTGTTTTTGACGAGGTTCCGAGCTATCAGGAAATTGTTAATCGAACACCTCAATTGTCTTTAGTTTTCGAGCTTTCTTCAGAAGTTAAGAAGGGAAAATCCCAAGTAGCAGCCCCACGGGGAATCGAACCCCGGTTTTCAGGATGAAAACCTGATGTCCTAACCACTAGACGATGGGGCCTAATATTTAAAAAAATAATTAATACCTAAATTCAAACAATCAACGATACCCAATATCGATAATCAGAATATAGCATAAATTTTGTAAAAAATCCAATCAAAAACTAAACATGAACAGCAAGAGCGTAAAAACTAAATTATAACAACTTCTATCTATGAAATTAAATTATCTCTTAATCATTTCTCTTGTTCTCGTTGCCTGAATATTTTTTTCTGATTATAGTAAGCCAGTCCACCAAGGATAATAACTAATATAATTAAAATAACATAACCTCCGATATTTCTATACCCCCTCATCAGCATGTTAGATAACATAATTAGCAAACGCAACATCAGCCAACTACTAGCTATCATTAAACTAATGATCAATGGTTTCACATAAGGATGTTTCTTCAGAACGTGAAACAATAAAAAACTGAATATGGAAAGCGGAATTATAACACAAGAATAAATAATGCTTTTATAGGTTAAGTAAAGTGTTTGCTGCTCCGAAAGGTAATAAATATTTTTTTTCTTGAAGATCCCACCGGTTTCGTGCTCTACAATGTCATCAAGGTTGGTTCTGAAAACATGAATCCCCCTTGCGGGCAAGGACGAGTATTCTTGTTTGACGGTTGGGTTATAAAATTTATTCATATCAAACAATAATTCCTCAAAAAGTATAATCAAAACCAATCCCAAGAAAATAGCCAATAGTATGCTTATAAGCGAACGCATTTTTTGTTTTTTGCCTGACATGAATAATTTTATTTTTTTTAATTTACCAATCTTTAATTACTTTTTTACCTTAACATTTTATCATACGGCACATCAAGACCCAAAGTTGAATTCCGAATATTTTAGTTGAGTCATAGCGGTTTATTTGCTAAATTATCTTTATTAGTATTTTCCCTGTCAAGATAACCCAAAAAAGTAAAATCTAAGCCAAACAATCAAATGCCCAAATCGAACAAAAAAAATATTCTTATGGTTACTCGCCCCATTTACCCTCCCTGGGATGAAGCCAGCAAAAATTTTGCCTGGGCTCTTGTTAATCGTCTTCGGTATTTTAACTTTCATCTGCTTACCTACAAAAAATTAAAAAATCTTGATTCTCATCTCGAACAACATTCGATTTACACCAATCCAAGCCTACGTCTGAGCTTTGGACAAAAAGCCCGTCTGTTGCGGTTTTTAGCTTTTCCGCCTCAACCAATCCAGTTAATGCATTTTTTGTTTACCCCCAGCCCCCAAACTACTAATTTGATAAGGCTATTGAAATTATTTGGTCGTTTCGGTCAAGCCAAAACAATTCAAACTTTAGCCACTCTGGATTTTCAAAAAGTTAATCAAAATAATATTAAGTCTTTTATTTTTGCCGATCAAGTGGTTACTTACTCTCATCATACCCGCAAATTTTTAAAAGATCTTAATCTGAACAATGTTAAAACTATTTATCCCGGCGTTGATCAAACCAAATTTTATCCGGCTAAAAAAAACCCTGAACTTGAAAGGGAATTTAAAATTAAACCCAAACAAAAAATAATTCTTTACACCGGGGAGTATCATCGGCTTCAAGCTTCTGATACCATCGCTCAAAGTTTAGTTAAGCTTAAAACCGTGTTTCCGGATTTTAAAATGATTTTTGCCTGCCGTATTAAATCTGACCATGATTACAAAAAGCAACATCAACTTAAGCGATTTTTTAAACAAAAAAATCTTGATTCTCAAATCATGTATTTGGAAACTTTTAAAAAAATGCGTCAACTTTATAACCTGGCCGATTTATTTATTTTTCCGGTTAAACAGATGACCGGCAAATTCGATATTGCTTTAACGGTTATTGAGGCTATGGCATGCGGTTTGCCTTGTATAATTTCTGACATTAAGCCGCTCAATGAAGTTTTTCAGCAAAAAAATTGCGCTCTGGCTTTAAAGCCCATCAACAGCTATAATCTTTTTACCGCTATGCATAGTATTTTAGCTAATCCAGCTTTAGCGCAATCATTAAGCCGAAACGCTCTTTTAAATATCCAAAAGAATTTTAGCTTCCGGCAATGCTCGCGCCAATATCAAGCTTTATACCAAACTTGTCTTGAATAATTTGATTAATAATTTATGATAAGAATATGGCCTGTTATTAGTGGCCTCGTTTTTTACATTTATAATAATTTCCTTCATGATTGCAGTTTTTGACAGCGGAGTTGGCGGCCTAACCGTGGCCAAAAGCTTAAAAATACAATACCCGGCCTTACCCTTGCTCTATGTTGGGGACACGGCCCGTTATCCTTGGGGCAATAAAAGCCCGGCAGTTATTCGTAAATATTGTGACCAATTCGTCAATTATTTTCAAAAAAAGAATATAAATCGCATTATCATTGCTTGCAACACCGCTTCAACCTTTGCCGGTTCTTATTTAAGGGATCATTATCGCCAAGTCACTTTTTTTGATGTAATTGACCCGGTTATGAAAACTTTGACCAAACAGTTTCAGCAACGCAAAATATCCAAAGTTGGCATCATAGGCACTCGCGGCACCATTGCTAGCCATGTTTACCAGAGCAAAATCAAGCAATTGTCTTCCGCCATTAAGATTCAAAGTCGAGCTTGTCCGCTTTTAGTGCCCCTGGTGGAGGAAAATTTTCATGATCATCCGGCCACTAGTTTAATTTTAAAACATTATCTTCAACATTTTACAAATATAGATCATTTAATTTTAGGCTGTACCCACTATCCATTGTTGCAAGCTCAAATTCAAGAACTGCTTGGTCCTAAAGTTAAACTCTTAAGTTCAGCCCGAGAGATTGCCAAGCAAATCAAATTAAATCCAAATGATTTTTCCCCGAACCGGCCAGATGAATATTTTTTCACCGATTGCTCCAGCCACTATCACGAATTAACCAGTCGAATTATGGATCAGTCTATAAAAGTTAAGCAATTACCCCTAAGTCAAATAAACCAATGTTAAACATCAAATACCATCTTTATCCAAAAATGATGCCGGATCGTCCCACTCAGCTGCAACTGGAAAACGCAGCCAAGGATCCGGATGCTTTTCATCATGTCGCGGCCATGCCCGATGTTCATCCAAAGATTGGTCGCAAGTGCCCAACCGGTACGATTTTAGCTTCCAAGAATCGAATCCTTCCTCAAGTTATGGATACTGCTCCCAATTGCGGTATGCGCTTAATCGCCACACCCTGGAGTCACAATGATTTAAGCGCCAAGCAAATTGATCAACTTTTTCAAGCGCTAGTAAAAACCATTCCCACCCGCGCCTATATCGGCAGCCTAATTGATAAAAAAACCGCTCTGGGGATTTGTCGGTATGGTGTTAAATCTTTACTTGATTATCTTAAAGTTGACCATTCGGAACTTGTAAATACCTATAAAAATGGCAATTTTTTTTCTGAACCTCCCAGTGAAAAAGCTATTCTTAATGCTGTTCCAAAAATTTTTCTATTTTTTGCCACTTTTCGATTAGGCATTCAAGGCGAAGCCGGTAATCATTTTCTGGATTTAATGCGGATTCAAGATATCTTAGACCCTAATAAGGCCAAAGCGCTAGACTTGAAAAAGGATCAATTGGTGTTTCTTTCCCACACCGGCTCCGGAGTTTTTGGCCAATACGCGAGCTATTTCTTTACCCCGAAAAAAGAAGAACACTTAAGCATGAAGATTATTACTAACCTTGGACGCTTTACTTTCAACTCTGATTTATTAAGTCGTGAACAAATGAAGAAACTACAGCAAAAAGTCAAAGTTTATCGGGAAAAAACTCAATTCTTTAAAATTAATCCCAAAACAAAAGTCGGACAAGCTTACTTAATATCACATCGCGCTTCAGCCAATTATGGTTTTGCCAACCGCACTATGATTATGCATAATCTAAGTCAAACCATTGCTCAAGTTTTTAATCAAAAACATAAACTCAAAGTTGTCTGCGACATTCCTCATGTTTTTGTTGACCAAGAAGAACACTACAACCGACAGGTTTGGTTGCATCGCAACGGCGCCACTCCCGGCTTCGGTCCGACTAGAATGAGCCATCACCCGATATTTTCTCAAACCGGCCAACCCGGAATTTTAGCCGGTTCCATGAATACTCCCAGCTATTTAGTCTGTGGTTTAAACCAAAATCATTCCACTTTTTATTCCATCAATCACGGCGCCGGTCGCGCCAAATCGGTTAGCCAAGCCGCTCCCAAAACCAAACGGGAATTACTTAATTCAATGCGGTCAAGTCAGGTTAAGCTTTACAATGCCAAAAGTAAAGGCGTGATCAAACAAGCCAGTCAGTACTATAAAGACATTGATGAAATTTTAAAAGTTAATCGGGATTTCCAAATTTCCAAGCCCGTGGCCAAACTTCAACCAATTGCGGTTTTAATGGCTTGATTTTTAATCATTGTTTTAAATAATATGCCAACCGATATTCAAATCGCGCAAAAAACCAAGCTGAAATCAATCGCTCAGATTGCTGATAAAATCGCAATTAATCCCGATGAACTCGAACTTTATGGTAATTATAAAGCCAAGCTGAAACCAGAGCTTTATCAGCGAATTAAAACCGGGAAAGACGCTAAATTAATTTTGGTCACCGCCATTAATCCCACGCCTGCCGGAGAAGGCAAAACCACTACCAGCATTGGGCTGACCATGGCTATGAACAGAATCAAAGCAAAAACCGTTTTAGCTATTCGAGAACCGTCGTTAGGCCCTTGTTTTGGTATCAAAGGCGGAGCTTGTGGTGGAGGACGGGCTCAAGTCGCTCCCATGGAAGACATCAATTTACATTTTACCGGAGATATTCACGCTATTACCAGCGCAAACAATTTATTAAGCGCTTTAATCGACAATCATATTTATCATGGCAATCAGCTCAAACTTGATCCGCGCCAGGTTTTATGGAAAAGAGCGGTTGATTTAAACGACCGTAACCTTAGACAAGTCGTGGTAGGTTTGGGCGGCAAATCTCAGGGATTTCCCCGCGAAGACGGTTTTAATATCTCGGTTGCTTCGGAAATCATGGCTATTCTGTGTTTAGCTCAAAACCTCGAGGATCTTAAACAAAGACTCAAAAACATTCTTATTGGCTATACTTATCAAGGCCGACCAATTTTCGCCTCCGATCTTCAAGCGCACAAGCCTTTGGCTGTGTTGCTTAAAGACGCGATTAAACCCAATCTCGCGCAAACCCTTGAACACAATCCAGTCTTAATTCATGGCGGTCCATTTGCCAATATCGCTCATGGTTGTAACAGCCTGATTGCTACTCGATATGGACTTAAACTCGCGGATTATTTAATTACCGAAGCTGGCTTTGGCGCTGATCTGGGCGCGGAAAAGTTTTTTAATATAAAATGCCGGATCGGCCAGTTAAAACCCGATGCGGTTATTTTGGTAGCCACAATTCGCTCGTTAAAATATAACGGCGGTTTAAGCTTAAGCAAAATAACAACTCCCAACCTTGCTAAACTTAAAAAAGGGATCGTAAATCTAAAAAAACACATTCAAAATTTAAAAAAATTCCAAATCCCGGTTGTCGTGGCCATTAATCACTTTCCATTCGATAGTCCGGCAGAGGTAAGGTATATACGGTCTTATTGCGCTGACTTGAAAGTGCCGGCCGCGGTTTCAAAAGTTTGCGCTCAAGGCGGAGCCGGCGGAATTGAATTGGCTGAAACTCTTCTTAAAACCATAAAAACTAATCAAACAAACTTTCAACCGTTATACCAAACCAATACCTCCTTGGAAAAGAAGATTGAAAAACTAGCTCGAAATATCTATGGCGCTGGCTTGGTAAATTACACCGCCAAGGCTCGAGCTCAAATCGCCAAACTTGAATCAGACCGGATGGACAAACTCCCAATTTGCGTAGCCAAAACCCAATATTCATTGTCTGATGATCCAAACTTACTTGGTTCTCCTCAAGGCTTTTCCGTAACCGTGCGCGAATTACGGATTTCCCACGGCGCCGGTTTTGTGGTAGTATTACTGGGTGATGTTATGACCATGCCAGGTCTTCCAGCTAAACCGGCTGCTGAAAATATCGATCTAAATTCCAAAGGATCAATTTGCGGATTATTTTAGTTTTTTATAAAAAATTAATACCAAAATCATTATGGTCTACTTGTTGTTTATCCTAGGTTTTGCGGCCTTGATCAAAGGAGCTGATTTGCTAGTAGACGGTTCTTCTTCAATCGCCAAACGTTATAAAGTCTCTAATATTGTTATTGGTTTGACCATTGTATCTTTCGGTACTTCTGCCCCGGAATTAATTGTAAATTTATTTGCAAGTGGCGCTGGAGAAGCGGACCTGGCCATTGGCAATGTGTTTGGTAGTAATATTTCCAATGTTTTATTAATCCTTGGCGTGTCAGCCTTGATTTACCCTCTTGATATTGGCAAAAACACAGCCTGGAAGGAAATCCCGCTTTCGCTTTTAGCCGCTATTGTTTTAGGTTTTTTATGTAATGATTTATTAATTGACGGCTTTCAAACCTCAGCCCTAACCCGCATCGATGGTTTGGTGCTCTTAAGTTTTTTTGTCATCTTTGTTTATTACACTTTTGGCATTGCTAAAATTAATAATAAAAACCAGGTTAAAATCAAAAAGCTCGGTCTTGTTAAGTCAATAATTTTTATTTTATTAGGTTTAGTCGGTTTAGGTCTTGGCGGCAAATGGATTGTAGATGGCGCTATTGCTATTGCTTTAAAGTTCGGTTTAAGTCAAGCTTTGATTGGGCTAACCGTGGTCGCGATCGGCACCTCCTTGCCTGAGCTGGCTGCTTCAGCCATGGCTGCTTACAAAAAAAACGCTGAATTAGCCATTGGCAATGTGGTTGGTTCAAACATTTTTAATGTTCTTTGGATTCTGGGCCTAAGCTCGGTTGTCAAAACCTTGCCGTTTGATACAATTAACAATATAGATTTACTCATGGTGGTTTTCTCCAGCTTACTCTTGTTCATTTTTATTTTTATTGACAAAAAGAATATTCTTCAACGCTGGCAAGGCGGCTTTTTCCTGCTTACTTACTGTAGCTATTTGATTTTCTTAATAATAAGAGGCTAGGTTATTATTAGTTTGTAATATTCATTCAAAATTTTTTCAAGTTCCCGGTTTTTAAAATCAATTGAGTGAATGGGCGCTCCTAATCGCTTTAATAATTATTTAGTTAAAATGTCTGCTCAACAACGCGGTTATGTTTTTGAAACCGCTCAAAATCATTACAATTCACCAAGATATCCGGCGGATATCTCCAATGAGCAAGCCTTTATCCCAACCGGTATGTATTTAGGCTGGCTTATTGAAAGGGGACTGGTCAGCGATTATTTCCTCAACGAAACTCAAAATGAGCTCAATCTTTTCAGTCAAGGTAGAATTACCGCGCCAAAAATTTTTAAATCCTGGGGCGGTATCCTTTCTCAAGCCATGCTCAAGCCACAAGCTCATGATTTTTCTCGAGTTTATTTTAGCAACCGCTTAAACGAACCAGGCAAATATTATCATGATTACAAAAAGCTGCTTGGCCCAAACTTAAGCAGTATTTTCTCTATTCCCGACACCTGGGAAAACTATCAAGCTGTAAAAACCATGCTTGATCAAAGATTTAAACAGTATCAAAAAGCCAATCGCAAACCCTGGTGGAAGTTTTGGTAATGGGATTATTCGCCGAATCCAAGATAATCAAGTGAAATTTTCATCCGCTTTTCCAAGAATGTTGCGTTATAAGAAAATATGAACACAAATTGATTTTATAAAGATTGTTTTATTGGACAGAGGTCTCTCAAGTAATTAAAAAGAGTCAATCGCATTGTTTAGCAAATAAAAAGAGGGCTTAAAGCCCTCTTTTTTATTGATGTTTATAAATTCTAGTCTTGTTTGCAGTTCATGATTCTTCTCCAGGGTCCGGTTGATGTATTAATCCACCTACTGACACTTTCTTTGGAATGAGTGGCACAGGAAGAATCTCCGCATTTCCAAATGTAAACTATTTTCGAAGGAGTATTTAATCCTTGTTCATTATATTGTTGGATTTTTTTGCCAACTAGTTTAACAGCTTTAACTGGATCGCTCATATATAACCCACCACCAGCATACCCCCAACAATTATAACCGTTGCATCGGTTAAAGCCACTTTCGATTTTAGCTATACCTACTATTAGAGCCGCGGTTTCTTGGTCAAAATTCGCGATTGTTTCGATCATGGGCTCCATTTTGGTACCTTCTAGTTCGGCGCTTATTGCTTTTAATAAAGCTAGATTCTGCTCAACTGTTTCGTAATCTTCGGAATTGGTATTATAGTAGGAGCTGCCTCTAAAGGTTAGTCTTCTGGTTTGAGTTTGCTCTTGCTCGGTTTGCTCCTGTTCTTGATTTTTTAAAGTCAACTCTACATCTTGAGCTCCCAGCTCTATGGTTGAGGCGATTTTATCAGCCGGTTCCGGTTTTTTTTGGTTGTTAAATAACACGCTTGTGGGTGTTTCTTCCTGATTTTGCGCTTCAGTCTGATTGTACAAAAAAAACATCACCACCAGAACCAAAATTAGAAGGCAAAATTTACCTATTCTGTCTAATTTTTGATTCTTTGAAACCTGAATACCCGGGTTTCTAAAATTACGCATTGAATGCGTTAATAATAATGACCGTAGTTGGTTAAACCAACTAGGGCTCAAGCTATTCTATATAAAATAGCTTGATGAAACTATAACTATACAACAAAATATTCAATTTTGTCAATAGCTAACCGCTTCTCATAAACTAAAAGTACTTGTTATCAAGCTTAATACTAAAATAAAACATATTTATGTTATCTTAATATTTACTTGATTTTCTACTAAATTAATTTTAATAAATTTTTAAAAAAAAGCAAGCGAGCTTAAAGCTAATATTTATAGTATTTTGTAATTTTTTTACTTGTTAATTTTTTATTATTGGTTATTATCAAAACCAAGCAAGTTAAAAATATAACCAATCAAGCTCGATAAATGCTTAATTTTTCGGTAAATTATATAAGTATTTGACTTTATGGCGCGCCAATAATTTTTATAAATATTTCTTATGCTGCTTTTAAGCTTGGAAACAACCTGTGATGAAACCTCTTTTGCTTTGGCAAAGTTAGATTCAAGCGTTGCAAGTATTGAGCATCTAAACATAGCCAGTCAAGTCAAGGTTCACAAACGGTATGGTGGCGTTGTACCAAACCTTTG
>WJJI01000025.1 GCA_014729795.1 Candidatus Moraniibacteriota bacterium | reverse complement strand
CGGAATTTTATATTTAACCGCGGCCGGTAATGAAGACCGAATGGAAACAGCCAAAAGAGGCATGATCTACTCCATCATTGGAGTAATTGTAGGCATGGGCGGCTATTTCGTGTTATACGTGGTGGATAAAATGTACAGAGGAGGCGACACCCCAGGAGGCACCACCATAATTTAACCCCGATAAGTCTTCAGAAAACCCGGAATCGCTTGTTCAACCCGGAGTCAAAGTTTAAAGAACGACTTTTATTTTAATTAAATTATTATTTTAATAATCAAACAATCGTGAATAATCTTGAATATCCCAATATAGATCTTCCTGGTCATAATCAAGAAGGTAATTTGATTGTGGATTTTGTTTTTTCTGTTTTAAGCTTACTGCTCTTAGTGTTTGGATCATTTGCCATTATAGCTTTTACTTTATCCGGAATTTTGTACTTAACTTCAGCAGGCAATCAGGAAAGAATTGAAAGAGCAAAAAGAGCAATGTATTACTCCATCATTGGAGTAATTGTAGGCATGGGCGGTTATTTTGTGGTTACAACAATAAACAGTCTCTTTTAGTTTTGTCTTATAAAAACAATACTTACATCATCAGTGTATATTAAACCATAGTTTCTATTTTCCGTTATTGTTTTTTTAAGTTCTTGTTTCTCTCTCTCCGCGTCATAAATTTTTCTTAATATTTTTTTTAAAATTTCTAAAATCATATTTGATTGATTTTTTTTATCGGACCAAGATTTAATTAAAATCAAATCAAAGCCATATTCATAGGCTGCTTGATTGAAACTATCTGGAGAAAAGGCCCGGTAATACTCTTCCAAAAAAGATTTATCTTTAAATTTTTTTATGGGTAAGCGTCCATCAATAAAAATTGGCGTATTCGGTTGTTCGTGAAGCATATAACCACCCCACATATATACATTTAAAGTTTTTAAATGTGTTATTTTTTTCTCCCTAAGGTACTTTAAAGCATAACATGGATAATTTTCGCAATAGCTTTGAAAGGGGTTTTTATTAAAATAAGTAAGGGTGAATAAGGACTCTATGATGATAAAAAAAACAACACTGATCAGTAAACCAAATAGATTTAAGGCCACCTGGCTTTTATAATTAAAAATCAAAAGCTTTTCAATAAATTTCAGTTTAAATTTGGAAAAAAATTCTATAAACAAGAAGCTTGAGAATAAGAAGAATATGGGCAAGTGTCTTGTTGATCGATAAGCCAAAATAAACAGAACCAAACCAGCCATAAACATAAAACCATCTACTTTTTGAACCGGTTTTTTGTTAACGTAAAAAAACATGAAGTAAAAATAATAAAAACTCAAACCCAACAAAAGATATAATATCGAGTAAATATCTGTTAATAAACTAAAAGGCGATAACCACTCCATTATATGGTTCATGTAGAAAGTATTTGAGTAATTGGTAAGAAAATTTATCAACTCTATTCCATATGGTCCAAAAAGTACAATTATATTACTGGCTATAATCATTATTAAAAAAAACCGGTTTTGTTTTTTAGAGGTACTTATTGGCGTAAAAAACGTCAAATTAATCATGTAAGCAATCCGATTCCTACGCTTTTTTGCCCACATAACCAGCAAATTACGCGAAAAAAACCAAATCCATAATAAAACAAGACCAATCATAAAACTTCCGTGTAGTTGACTCCAACAATAAAAAAGCAAAGGCAAGAAAAGCAAATATCTTATTTGACCTTGCCGCTCAACTTCAAAATAAATCCAAATCAAGAGTAGTATAAACAATAAGGCCACCTCTTGCACCCTAATTCCAAACAAACCCCGACTAGCATATACGCCAAAAAGCTGAAGCAACAATAATAAAAAAATTGTTGTTTTTTTTGAGCAAATATATTTTTTAACCAAAAAATTTTGCAACAGCAAAACAATCATGATCAACAAGGCAAAACCAAGACTTACGGCAATATAACCAAAATTTTCATAAATTATATAAATTAATAAATTGGCTAACCATTCATGGTCAACCCAGGTCTGGCCCAGGATTGGAAAATTGTATATTTCTATTCGGGGCACTTGTTGATTTTGGTAGATATCCTGCCCAATTTTCAAATGCCAACCAAAGTCTGGATCCAAGTAGTTAAACGAGTTATACAAAAGCAAAAAATAAATCAGTAAATAACACATAAGCTGGAAAAGAAAAAAAACCGGTTTACCAATTTTTAATATAAAATTTTTAACCGCTTGCATTTTTTTGTAAGCTTATTGTTTAAAGTTTCTAAGATCTATTGTGTAACAAAAACAACATAGCAAAAAACTAAATTTATAGAATTTGATTGATTAAACTTATTTCCTTTAAGCCTGAACTTCCAAATCATGCTTGTATCAACAACTTAAGCAGATATAAAAATATTAAATGTCCAGGGTAAAACCAATAAAAAAAGTATTTAATTTTTGGGCCGAGCTGATAATTATATAAGTATATGAAAACAAGAGCAAGCAAACTGAAAGGTTGGATAAAGTCAATAATAGAAGGATATCTAACAATCTCATTTGTTGGAACCATTTCATGAAAAATTAAAACACTCAGAGCAAAATATATAGCGTGTAAGATAATTTGAGTTATCAGTGTTTTTTTAAAAGAGCCTCGGGATAGATAGAATAAAAAAATCATAAGCACTCCATAAAATCCATAATCAAAATTAAAATATTGAGCCAAAACCCCGGTCAATGCCAGAATAGTAAAAAACACAAATCGGTTTCTAATTTTATTAAAAGCATGGATAATAACAAAACCGGCAAGTAAGGTAAAAAATATATTTAAGCCCAGGTAATTTTGAATAAAAAGGGCATAGGGGAAATGACAGGCAAGCGCAAAAAGCAGTAATCGGAAAAAATAACTTTTTTTGTTTTTAGTATAGTTGTAGCCCTGAGCAATCAAAAAGGCAAACAAAGGAAAACTTAGCCGGCCAAGCAACCTAAACTCCAAGTGTTCGGGAAAAAAAACATAGCCAACATGATCGACGACCATGAAGAAAACTGCTATAATTTTAAGATGAAAAGTGGTAAGCATAAGTATTTTATCGCAAGGTTTTATAATTTCTAAGAAAAATAAGCAACCATAAGCTAATTTTACTTAATAAACAAGTAAAAAACAAACAACCTTACCACTCAGATAAGTTCTAAACAAATAAAACCAAACTTCTATGGCGGTTGTAAAAAAAATTTCCGGCCAAGAAAAATTTTTTGATCAAACCTTAATTCAGGATACGCTTAAAAAAATAAAAGCGGATTCCGAAGAGGAAAAAACTTCAATTTTGGCTCAACACTTAGGTCTGCCTTACCTAGATTTAAATATTTATCCGGTCAATATTGAAACTCTTAGTACTATTGAAGAGGATTTTGCTCGCAAGGGTAAGTTAGCTGTGATTCATAAAGCCGGCCGGAATTTAAAAGTAGCTATTTCAGAACCGGAAAATTTAAACACAGTCCAATCAATCGTGGAACTCCAGAATCAGGGATATCGTTGTCAATTATACTTGGTTTCCAAAACCGGTCTTGAAAGAACGTTGGATAAATACAAACTTTATGATCTTAGCGCCAATCTGGAAGAAATGAAAGTCAGCCTCACCGGCAAAGATCTGGAGGAATTTGAAAAGCAAGTTAAAGAATTAGTAGATTTACAGAAAAAAATTCAACATATTCCAGTAACTCAAGTGTTAAAAATTATTATCGCCGGAGCTTTAAAATTAGGCGCTTCGGATATTCATTTTGAGCCTGGCCAAGAAACCGTTCGGTTGCGTTACCGATTGGATGGCGTGTTGCAAAATGTAAGTAAAATTCCTTTAAATGTCTATTCTTACGTTCTTTCAAGGATAAAAATGATGTCCGGCATGAAATTGAATATTCGCGACAAGGCTCAAGATGGTCGCTTTGAAATCAAGCTGAATAATCCGGCCAGAGAGGTCGATGTTAGAGTCTCAGCCATACCTGGTAATTTTGGCGAAAACATTGTAGCCAGATTACTCAATCAAGATATGGGCAAAATTGAATTAGAAGAATTAGGCCTACGAGGGCGGGCTTTTGAGCAGCTAATCAAACAAGTTAGTAAACCTAATGGCATGATTCTGAATACCGGTCCAACCGGTAGCGGTAAAACCACCACTTTGTATGCTTGTTTAAAAAGGGTCAACACCGCTGCCACCAAAATTATCACCATTGAAGACCCAATCGAATACCGATTAGAGGGGGTTGCCCAAACCCAAGTTCACAAAGAAAGAGGCTATGATTTTGCTAATGGTCTAAGAGCCATAGTGCGACAAGATCCTGATGTTATTTTGGTCGGGGAGATTCGAGATGAAGAAACCGCTGATATCGCGACCCACTCGGCCCTTACTGGTCATCTTGTTTTTTCCACGGTTCACGCTAACTCATCCACCGGCGCGATCCCCAGATTGGTTGATTTGGGGGTCCGACCTTCTTTAATTAGCTCTTCCATCAACTCGGTGATTGCCCAACGATTAGTTCGCCGTCTTTGTCCTCATTGTAAAGAGGAATACATCCCCGCGCCGGAAACCCTCGAGACCATTAGTCGTTTTTTGGCCATTATTTCCCCTAAAGCTAAAATCGAAATCCCCAAAAATATTAAAACTCTTTATCGGTCGGTAGGTTGTCCCAAATGTCACAATATTGGCTACAAAGGCCGAATCGGTATCTTTGAAATTTTTGAAATCGACAAAGAAGCAGAGAAGCTTATTAATAAAATGGCTAGCGCTTCTGATTTAATGGCCTCGGCCATGGAAGAAGGCATGATTACCATGCTTCAAGATGGTATTCTTAAAGCCGCTGAAGGGGAAACCAGCATGGAGGAAGTGCAAAGAGTAACCGGATCCGGTGAGTTTTTGGAACAAGTTTATGAAAAGATTATGACCCAACTGTTATCTTTACAGCTTAACATCAAGAATAAACATATTAAAGATGTGGTTGAAATTGGCTATGATCGAGAAAAATTAGAAAAACTTATCAACACCTCCTCCAATCAAGAGTCGTTAGAATATATCATGGCCGGAGCTTTGAATTTTGATGCCGGTGACATTCATTTAGAGCCCGAAGGCGAAGTGGTGAAGATTCGTTACCGTATCGATGAAATATTACAAGACATTGGAGAAATAAAAAACAGCGTTTATATCCAAATATTGGGCAGAATCAAAAATCTATCAGGTTTTAAAGCCAGCTCCCACGAAGCTGTCCGCGATAGCCGATTTGGTTTAAAAATAGAAGAATTGTTTGGCGATTTGGACAACAAAGAAATGGATGTCAGAGTTTCCATTATAACCAGCGGTTATGGGGAAACCGTGGTAATGAGATTATTACATAAATCCGCTCGTTCGCTGGCCGTAGAAAAACTGGGTTTAAGAAAACAAATCCTTGATAAGCTTTTAACCGAGATTGAAAAACCAAATGGTATTATTTTAAATACCGGCCCAACCGGTAGCGGCAAAACCACTACTCTGTATTCGCTCTTAAACAAATTAAACCACCCTCAAGTAAAAATAATCACCGTGGAAGATCCAATTGAATATCGCTTAAAAGGCATTTTACAAACCCAGGTTAACGTGGAAAAAGGCTACAATTTTTCCAATGCTTTAAGAGCTTTAATGAGGCAAAATCCAGACATTTTAATGATTGGGGAAATTCGAGACGAGGAAACAGCCAAAATAGCGATTCAGGCTTCTTTAACCGGCCATTTAGTTTTATCTACTTTACATACCAACGATGCCGTGGCCTCAGTACAACGCCTTATCAACATGAACGTTGATCCTTCAGACATTGCTTCGGCCACCAACGCGATGATGGCCCAAAGATTAGTAAGAAAACTCTGTGATCATTGTAAAAAACCGGTAGTACCCAACCGGCAAGATCAAGAGATGATAAAGAAAACTTTGGCAAATATTTCTTCCAAGGCTGGTTTAAACATTCCAAAGCGTATTCAAAATATCTATGAGCCGGGAAAGTGTGAAAAATGCAAAGGCACCGGTTTTAAAGGCGTATTCCCCATTGCGGAAATTATGACCATGAGCGAGTCTCTGGAAGAGTTAATTTCCCGGTTTTCAACCACCGGCGCCATTGCCAAAAAAGCCATGGAACAAGGGATGATTTCCATGGCTCAGGATGGCATCCTGGCTGTAATTGAGGGACGAACCAGTCTAGCGGAAGTTCAAAGAGTAACTGAAAAATAAAAAAAAACGCCGGTTAAAGCGCTTTTATTCTGCAAACCTAAATTCTGTAGACATCTTAGATTTACACTAAAGCGTAAATAAAAAGAATAATCAGAGAAATGCCCTCGCCCGAAAGCCAAAGCATCCTTAGCGTAGATTAATCTTCCGGATCATTATTGCTGATCCCTTTATGTCCACAGAATTAGATTTGCAGTTTTGGTTACTTTCTCGGTTTTCAAATAGCGTGTTGGCAAGTCGTTTACTTTACTTGCAAAACATGTTAACTTAGCAGAATTAAAAACGTATGTCAAGGTCCAAATTCATTAATACCCAAAAATGCTTGAAAGTGAAATCCAAAATCAGGAAGAAGATCAATTTCAAAACAGTTTAAGGCCAAAAAAAATCAATGAATATATTGGTCAAGAAAGAACCAAGGAAAATTTAAAGATTTTTATTCAAGCCAGTAAAAATCGCAAAGAACCCTTAGAGCATGTGTTGTTGTATGGTTCTCCGGGCTTGGGTAAAACAACGTTAGCCCATATCATAGCCAATGAAATGGAATCCAACATTAAAGCGACATCTGGTCCGGCAATTGAAAAGGTGGGCGACCTGGCTTCAATTTTAACCAACCTAGAGCCCGGCGATGTCTTGTTTGTGGATGAAATCCATCGCTTGAACAAATTAGTTGAAGAAACCCTTTATCCAGCCATGGAGGATTACAAGTTAGATATTATTATCGGTAAAGGACCATCAGCTAGAACCCTGCAGCTTGATATCGCAAGATTTACCTTAATTGGAGCCACCACCAGGATCGGCCTAGTTTCCGCGCCGCTTCGCAGCCGTTTTGGCATGACTTATAAATTGGATTTTTATCAAGAGCCGGAAATCGAACAAATCATCTCTAGATCCAGTCAAATTTTAAACACCCAAACTCAAAAACAAGGTCAAGAACTTTTAGCCAAATGCAGCCGGAAAAATCCCAGAGTGGCTAACCGACTTTTAAAAAGAGTGCGCGACATTGCTCAGGTAAAAGGGGATGGCATTATCAGTAAAGAAATCACCAAAAAAGCCTTAGCCATGCTTGAAGTGGACGAACTGGGGTTAGAACCGGCTGATCGAGGTTTTATGCGTGTTTTAATTGAAAAATTTGATGGCGGTCCGGTTGGTATCGGCACGCTTGCTGCCGCTACTAGTGAAGAACGCGACACTATCGAAGAGATCTATGAACCCTACTTGCTCAATATAGGCTTTTTGCAAAGAACCCCTAGAGGCAGGATGGCCACTAAAAAAGCCTATGATCATCTAGGAATTGAGTGGCTTGGCCACAAAGGTTTGAATCTTTAGATTAATTTATAAACCATGAATTAAGGCAAAAGCCGACTTCTTATTGACAATTACCCAAGCAAGCTCTAATCTTTTAAGTTGTAAGTCAAAAATTTGTTGAACAAATCTAATTACAGTCTAACCCATTTTAAAAAGAATAGATCTTACCCGTTTAAGAAATATCATAAGAATATTTTTTGATTGAGTAAGCCCCTTAAGATTAAATCAAGTTATGTCAACTAAACGAACATATCAGCCTAAAAAAAGAAAACGGAAAAAAACCTGTGGTTTTAGAGCCCGACAAAAAACCAAAAAGGGTCGCGAGGTTTTAAAAAGGAGGCGCGCCAAAGGCAGGCAAAAAATCACCACAGCCTAAATGTTAAAGAAAAAAAACCGACTCAACCGCCAGCTGGTAGCAAAAGCAATAAAAAGGGGCCAGGTTATAAATTATGGCAATTTAAGGCTATTTTTTTTGTTAAACCGGCTGGATTATTCGAGGTTAGCCGTAGTGATCCCCAAAAAGGTATGTAAAAAATCCACTCAGAGGAATTTAATTAAAAGAAGGTTTCGGGCTGCTTGGGAAGAAATTTTTAACCAAATCGGTTTTGATTTTGTGCTCATGGTTTATAAAGAGCAATATCGATTCCCGGATTGCCAACAGATCTTACAAAGATTAAAATTATCTTTTGATAATAAGCAAAATTCAAAAATTGAATAATTCCCATATTTTTATTCAATATTTTACTAATTAATAAAATTAATATGTTAAGTAATTTGTTAAATATCTATCACCAGTTGCTTTCCAGACCTTTGTTTAATCTGCTCATATTTTTATATGATATTGTTGGCGATTTTGGCATTGCCATTATTATTTTTACCGTGATCGTTAAGCTGTTCATGTATCCTCTAACCAAAAAGCAGCTGAAGTCTCAACAGGAAATGAAAAAAATTCAACCTAAAATCGAAGAGCTGAAAAAAAAGTATAAAGGCGATCAGCAGACCTTAATTCAAAAACAGTCTGAATTATACAAAAAAGAAGGCATTAATCCAGCGGCCGGGTGCTTGCCTCTTTTAGTTCAATTGCCGATCTTTATTGCGATTTTTGGAGTATTGCGTCCCGGCGAAGGCCAAATTTTTACAATAGACGGCGAACATTTAAAATTCAGTCAAGACGCTCTTTATAATTTTCAGGCCAATATCATAAAAGACAACGAAGTCAACCGTTATTTTATTGGTTTGGTTGACTTGACCAAACCCAATCTGATTCTAGCCGCTCTAGCCGCTCTGGGACAATTTTTTTACACAAAAGTTTTAAGTCCAACCGGTAAGCAAAAACAAACCCGGGAAAAAACCAAACCCAAAGACGACAAGGAGCCGGAAATGATGGATCTCATGGGTCAACAGATGAAAATAATGAATTACATTTTTCCGGCTATGACCTTTTTTATCGGTATGAGTTTGCCGGCCGGATTGCCTCTTTATTGGGTGACTAATACGATTTTTACCCTGATTCAACATAAAGTCGGAGCTATAGACAAAAAAAATGAAAAACCAGAGCAATAAATTAATCAAAGGTTCTGTCTCTCGTCGAGTGGCCTTAAATGCCATTATTTCCTCTAGCGCAAAAGTTACTTGGTCGATTTTATCCCTTGTAGCCTTAAGTGTGATCACTAGACATCTCGGCACCGAAGGATTAGGCGCTTACTCAACAGTGTTAGCTTATTTTTCTTTGTTTAGCGCCATTGCCGAACTAGGCTTAAATCAAACCTTGTTAAGGGAAATTTCCAAAAAAGACAGCCGGGCTGAAGAATCTCGACTAGTTTCAACCGCCTTTACTGCCAAATTATTGATTTCGCTAATCGTGTTTGCTTTGGCCGCGATTTTGGTGCGCTTCCTTAACCATCCCGAACAGGTTAAAAACGGCATCTTAATTGTCAGTCTAGGCTTGTTTTTTGCGGGCGCTTATCAGTTACTCAACGGATTATTCCAAAAAAGACTTATGGCTTTTAAGGTTTCTTTGGCTGAGTTGGCCGGTAGATTCGCTAATCTTGTTTGGGTTTTAATTTGTTATTATTTGGATTACGGTTTAGCCTGGATCGTAGTGGGCTTGCTTTTTTCTTGGCTTACTACTTATATAGCGGTTTTTCTAATGGCCAGCAAAAAGGTCCGAATCAGATTAAATTTTGATTTCAACAAAATCAAACCCATGCTTAAAGATTCCCTGCCCCTAGGCATTTCCGCAATTCTAACCTTTTTGTATTTAAAAATTGACACCATTATTCTATCCAGCTTTAAAGGTTTGGAGGATGTTGGTATTTACAATCTGGGATACAAATTATTTGAAAATATTTCTTATTTTCCGGGTATGTTTATGGGTTTAATCATGCCTATGTTCTCCAGGTATTTACATAAAAAACCCAAAAAATTTCGCTCCATTGCTGACAAAGCTTTCGCCGCTCTTTCCTTTATCGCGGTCGGGGCAAGCCTGGGTATTTTTTCTCTGGCGGAAAAAATTATCCCGATTCTGCGCGGTCAACAATCCCTAGAGTCGGTTTGGGTTTTAAAAATTATCACTCTGGCTCTATTCGGTGTTTTTATGGGACAATTTTTTAATAGCATTTTAATTTCCGCAAAAAAACAAAAAAAATTATTGTTAATTTTTTTAATTTGCGCAATCTTTAATGTGGTGGCCAACTTAATTTTTATTCCCCAATACTCTTTTTATGCAGCCGCGGTCATTTCCGCGATAACTGAATTGCTTGTCCCTTTATTAAGCATGGCTTTAATCATTAAAGAACTCAAATACCTGCCTAAAATTAAACAGTTTGTCAAAATTTTATTAGCCGGAGCCATAATGCTCGCGGTAATTATGTTTATTAAAAAATCAGAAATTGCTCAAATTAACAATTTGATCCAGTTTAATGAATTAATTGGCCGGATTTTAGAAATTATTATTTTGGTTTTAATCGGAGGAGGTATCTATTTAGGCACCGCCTACAGTTTAAAAGCAATCACCAAAAAAGATTTTTTAAGATTATTAGGCAGATAATGATCGCTTTCAAACTTACTTAACCTTAACCGTTTTTTCAATTTTTCCGGTAACGCGAACACCCTTTAAGTTTATACCTTTTTGGTTAACCTCAACCAGAGTAAAAATATCGCCCTTGGTTTGGTCTTCATCCTCATAGCGCACACTATTGCCGCAATTGCCAGACAGAGCAAAATCAATCCCATACTTTTCTTGATATTCAAAAGAATGTTCATGCCCGGCAATCACTAAATCAACCTTAAACCTTTGTAATAAATCCAATAGCCGTTTTTGGGCTTTTTCGCTACAGCTTAAATCATGGCAATCTTCGGCTGATTCTTCAAAGAAAGTAACTGGCGGCACGTGCTGAAAAACAATAGTATTGGGTTTTTGGTTAGCGGCCAAGTCACGCTCCAACCAATCAAGTTGTTTTTGATCCAAAGAATATTTAATCGGATAGCTGGTTGAAAGAATCACAAAATGAGTATTTTCATAGTCAAAGGAATAATACAAAATTCGCTCTTGATTCGCTGTAAAAGTCTTATTCCAAAAGATTTGATGCCATAGATCCACACAGGTTAAGCCACATTCAATATCGTGTTTATCAATCACCAAATAATATTTTTCAAAATAACTGTCAATTAAATGTTTTAAGTTAAGAATTCTTGTTTTGTTGCTCACCTTATCTACAGCCGTGATTATATCTCCGGTAAAAACGGCAAAATCTGGATTTTGTTCGCTTGCCACCTTTAAAACGTTAGGCAGTTCCTTATTATAACCGGTCGCGGTTTTATAGCTTTCAGAATCACCAATCACAACAAACTTAAAAACCGGCGTCGTGTTCAAAGGTTTAGCCGTAAAGTCATGTTCTAAGTCTAGCGGCTTTTCATGTTGGTAACGACCAAAATTTTTCTTTAAAGCTCGAAGCGCGGCCGGATCTTGTTCTGAATGGCTATTTTTAGATCGTTTCTGTTCGTTTAATCCGATAATTTGCTGATCGGTTTTTTTTTGTGTAGCCTTGTTAGAAAGCCCTAAGTCAATTTGATCGTCTGAATAATATAATAAAAAACCAAAACCAATCAACCCTAATATTAATGCAAAAATTGCTAAATAAATCTTCTTATTTAAATTTGTTTTAGTCATTGATTTTTTTATTCCGGTTTAATTCGGTTGATTTATAAACTTATTTATTTATTAGCATATACTTCATATTCTAGCAATTAAGATAACCGGCAAAGCTTCATTGAATGCTTTTGTTTTAATTCTGGGAGGGAGTCCTCCCAAAAACTTTAAAACCCAATAAAACCCGAAACTTTGAAAATCGAGGATTGCTAACCTCAAAATTTTCAATCCCAAAGCCGAGTAAATGCAATTTCTCTGGATTTAAAGATAATCCATTCTCCAATAACAAAAATTTTAAAACACGCAATCGTCCGGGAAGTTTTCAGGAAATTAATCACCCTCGGACTCGAGATACGTGGTGACTGATTCTTCTCAGATCCAAAGCTTAAGGCGCTACCCGCGCTCTATCCTTGACCTCCCTGAAAAAAAACCGGTAAGCCTGTAGCTGGATTAGTGGGTACATAAATAGTGCCCTCTCGATTTTCAAGGTTGTTGATGTAAAGATAATTCAAGTAATTTTGAGTTAAGCTTTCATTAATAATTTGTTGCGCGTCTCTTTGTCCTTCGGCTTCAATGATTTTACGCTCCTTTTCCTTTTTTTCCCGAGCCAAAATAAAATCATATTTTTGCGCTTCTTGTTCAGCCTGAAGTTTGTCTTGAATTGATTTGGCTAAGTTGGCCGGTAAATTGACATTACGAAGCAACACGTCTTCCAAGACAATCCCTCTGGGCTCAACCTTTACTTCCAAAGTTTTGAAAATATTGCTGGAGGCTTCCTGTCTTTTTTCAGAGTAAATATCCTTGGTATTGTAAGTGGCCACCACCTCGCGAATGGTGCTTCTAATGGCCGGGCGAATAATTTTTTCATCATAATCAAGACCCACGTTTTTATAAACTTTGGCCGCCTCTTGTTCGTTCAATCGGTATAAAATCGTAATATCTAGGTCGATATTTAAGCCTTCTTTGGTTAAAGCGGTAATGGAATCCACGCCTTTTTTTCTACCTTCTTCCTGAGCCACGCTCATGGTGTATTCTTCGGTACGAATGCTCATTTTAGTGATTCTGGCTAAGGGGTTAACCAAATGAATGCCTGAGCTCAGCTCTTGCTCTCTAACTTTACCAAAAAGCGAATAAACTCCGGTTTCTCCGGCTTCAATAATTTTAATTGAATTAATCAACAGGAACAGTGTTAAAATAACTAAAACCGCGCCCAATAAAAATTTTTTACCTTTGCCGGTTACATCCGTAATCGCATCTTTAATATTTTTATTATTGTAATCCATATCTTTTTTTAATAATTTATTAATAAAATTTTTAAATATAAAACCTATAATCAAAGCAATTATAATTAACCAGAAAAAATTCTTCCCCAATATTGAGCTTAACAAGAAAATACCCACTATAAGCGGCAGTAAATTTTTTCGATTTTTAAAAAAATTTCTTATATCCATTTTCAATTTATTTTGTTAAGATTGTTCGTGAATGTTTTAAATCAATTCACTTATCTGATTTTAGTTTAAAAGCATTTAATCAAAATAGTCAAATATGGTACAACTTATTGATTCTCTTAATCAAAAACAAAAACAAGCGGCCGCCACCATTCAAGGCCCGGTTTTGGTTTTAGCCGGCGCTGGCAGCGGCAAAACCAGAACTTTAACTTATCGGATTGCTAATATGATTAAAACCGGCGGCATTGAACCCGATTCAATATTGGCCGTAACCTTTACCAATAAAGCCGCTCGGGAAATGCGCGAGAGGTTAGCCTCACTAATCGTCCCTCATTCTCATCAAGCCAACCAAAACTTTTTGCCCGGCCGGAATTTTCCTTTTATTGGCACGTTTCATGCTTTTTGTTTAAGGGTTCTCAAAGAGGACATTGAAAAGCTTGGCTACAAAAAGAATTTCAATATTGCTGATGACAAGGATCAGCTTTCTATTATTAAACTGTCTATTAAAAAAATCGGTCAAAGTCCGGACAAGCTTAATCCCAAGGCGGTAAGCTCCAAAATATCTGGATTTAAGAATCAACTGCTAACTCCCCGGGCCGCTCAAAATAAGGCTGACGATTATTTTTTAGAACAATCCGCCCGGGTTTACGCTCAATATCAGCGTTATTTACAAGCTAACAACCTGGTTGATTTTGATGATATTATCATGAAAACCGTGGAGCTATGGCGAGGCTTTCAACCTATTTTAACCAAATATCAAAAGCGCTATCCTTACGTATTGGTAGATGAATATCAGGATACCAATCACGCGCAGTACACTTTGATTCAGCTTTTGGTAAAACCCAACAAAAATATTTTTGTAGTAGGGGACGACTATCAAAGCATTTATGCTTGGAGAGGAGCCAATATTCAAAATATTCTCAATTTTGAAGCTGATTATCCTGAAGCTCAAGTAATATTGCTTGAGCAAAATTATCGCAGTACCAATAATATCCTACAAGCGGCTCAATCCGTTATTGATCAAAACCCCAATCAAAAACCCAAAAAGCTCTGGACTCAAAATTCCACCGGCAGTCGAATTTTTTACTATCAAGCCGCGGATGAAGAAGAAGAAGCCGAGTTTATTTTAGATGAAATCGATCGTCTTTGCCTGCGAAAAAAATGCCAACATCGGGATTTCGCGGTCTTATATCGCATCAATGCCCAATCCCGAATGCTAGAAGAAAAATTTATCACTCGAAACATTCCCTACCGGATTGTAGGCGGTATTAAATTTTACCAACGCGCTGAAATTAAAGATTTAATCGCGTATTTGCGTTTAGCCGCTGATTTTTCTGATCGTTTGAGCTTTGAACGCATAATCAATACTCCTCGGCGTTCAATTGGCAAGCAAAGCCTGGATAAAATTTTGGCTTTCGCAGCCGATCACAAGCTGAACTACATTCAAGCTCTTGAAAAAATGGCTCAAGATCCTCGAGTTCAATTGCCAAAAACCAAAGCCAAAGTTTTCCAAAACTTTGCCAATTTTATCAGAAAAATTAAGCGTTTCGCCGAGCAAAAACCCTTAAAAGACGTGATCCAAATAGTGATCAAGCAAAGTGGTTATGCTGATTTTTTAATTTCTTTAGGTCGCGAGGGCGAGGTACGCTATGAAAACACTCTGGAGTTGTTGTCAGTGGCGGAAAAATACAAGCATCTTGCTCCGGCTCAAGCCTTGGACGCTTTTTTAGAGGAAGCGGTTTTAGCTACCAGCGAAGACAATCCGGATCAAAATCAAAACGTAGTTACGTTAATGACTTTACATTCAGCTAAGGGATTGGAATTTCCTTATGTCTTTATACCCGGTTTTGAGCAGGGAATATTGCCCCACTCGCGCTCATTGGAAAATCCCTTTGAAATGCAAGAAGAAAGGCGGCTTTGTTATGTCGGTATTACCAGGGCTATGCAAAGACTTTGGTTGATTAGCGTTCGCAATCGCCAGCTGTTTGGTCAAGTCGCGCGCGGTGTGGTTTCAGACTTCCTGGAAGAAATTCCAGAAAATCTACTCAAGAAAAAACAAAGCCCGCCCAAAATTGCTGAATATCAAGATTATCCAGCCACGGATTCGGATTTTTATGATGAACATCCGGTTATCCGGGTTTAAACAAAGATTATTTTTTTGAAGTCAAAGATATTAGAATTCTGGGAACAGTTCATGCAATGACAGTTAATTCAACAATTCCTTTATTGAATAAATAACCCTGGTCGGCAAAATAATTTGTGCTATCTTTTTTCCTATATTATAATTCTTCTACCATGCAAACAAAAAACTTAAGATTGCTAATTATATTTATTGCATACCTAGTACCCGCCTTGGCCGGGCTTATTTTAGCGTTTTCAGTTATTTTCCCGGCTCAAACATTTATTTATCATCAGTCTAATTTAGATAAAGCTGATCTAATATTAAATCCAAACAACAGTTTTTCTTTGGCCCCTTCAAATGATTTCGATCAGATTAAGCTTGAACTCAAACTTGAACAAAAGCCCGATCAAGACCAAGCTCGACAAATCATGCTTAAAAAAGGATACGCCGCTCAATTTTACCCGGTAGAAACTCAATACAACCGATCGTCCTTAGAATATTGGTTGGCTCTTTATCGCGGTAATTACTATTTAGTACGCGATCAAATTAAAAGCTTAATCCCAACCCGGGCTATTTTGAACTCCTACTCCGCTGTCAATCCTGGCAGCTTAAAGCAGCTTAGTGATCGAGAATTTCAAGAATTGACCTTGGATAAGGATTTGGCCGGTTTTCATAATGGCTCCTTAATCCGACACAGTGACGCGGTTTTCGTTATCGCCAATCAGCGAAAAATTTTAGTCGCTTCAGCCCGAGTTTTTGATCGACTCGGTTATGACTGGGACCAAGTACTTATAAGCGAACCAGAATCAGCCAGAATTCACTCCAAGGCCCCGGAACCTTTAACGGAAACCTCGGCTCATCCGGACGGCACAATTTTTCACTACAAAGACCGGCCAAATTTTTATTACCTAATCAATAAAGGACGCCAACTTAAAATAGACCAGGCTTTTTATCATACTTATTTTAGCCAAATCCAACCAATTGTTATTGAAAAATTTAAATTAAACCAACAAAATCAAGCTTGGAATAAGACTTGTATTTTATCAGCGGATAATGCTTGCGCTTTTAAACCGGACTCTTCGTTTAAGAGCGCCCGGGGGAATGCTTATCATTTTCAGCTGGATCCGAATTTGAAAATTTCTGAAATTAAAGTTACCTTTACTAGAAAGTTATCTTGGGAAAACTTAAAAATCTTTAAGGCAAAATTTCAATAAAATCAATGACGGAAGTTAAACACATTTATGAACGCTAAAAAAAAATCATCTAAAAACAATCCGGTACAATTAAACAAGCAACAGGTTACTCGAGGTCAAAGCTTAAAATTACCGCCTCAAAGTCTGGATGCGGAAAAAAGCGTGCTCGGTTCTTTAATGATCGATGATAAAGCTATCAATAAGGTAGCTGATATTTTAAGTCCTGAAGATTTTTACGAACAAAGAAACGGCCAGGTTTTTGAATCCATGTTGGATTTGTTTGAAAAAAACGATCCCATTGATCTGGTTAGTTTAACCGGCAGATTAGAAGATAAAAAAAAGCTCAAGCAAATCGGCGGCGGTAGCTATTTGGCCGAGCTGGCCAATGAAGTTCCGGCCGCTACCAATGTTGAATTTTATGCCAAAGTGGTGGTTAAAAAAGCCACTCTTAGAAAACTGATTCGTACCGCCGGCGAAATTGTAGAGCTAGGCTATGAAAGCGATGAAGACGTGGAAAAAATGCTGGATCAGGCCGAAAAAAAGCTATTTTCAGTTTCTCAGCGTTTTATCAAGCAAGATTTTGTGTCCATTAAAAGCGTTTTGGAGGAAGCCTTTAACCGTATCGATGATTTGCACAAAAATCAAAACGCTTTGCGGGGTCTTTCAACCGGTTTTCAGGGGATTGATAATATTTTAGCCGGTATGCAAAAATCAGATTTAATTATTTTAGCGGCGCGTCCAAGTTTAGGTAAGACTACTTTATCGCTTGATATAATGCGCAATATCGCTGTAAAAGAAAAAAAACCCGTGGCCATGTTTTCCTTAGAAATGAGCAAAGACCAATTAATTGACCGAATGCTTTCCTCAGAAGCCGGTATAGATTTATGGAAACTAAGAACCGGTAAATTGTCTGATAAAGGGGAGTATAGCGATTTTCAGCGTCTTGGCGATGCCATGGGCTATTTATCCGAGGCGCCGATTTTTATTGACGATTCTGGTTTAATCAACATCATGCAAATTCGAGCCATGGCAAGACGGTTACAAGCGGAAAAGGAACTGGGTTTAATCATAATAGATTACCTTCAGCTTATGGAGGGGCGCAGCAATGTTGATTCCCGGGTTCAGGAAATTTCCGAAATTTCCCGAGCCTTAAAACAACTAGCGCGGGAGCTCAACATTCCGATTTTGGCTTTGAGCCAGCTATCAAGAGCCGTAGAAAGTCGCTCGCCCCAAATTCCGCGCCTCTCAGATCTTAGAGAATCGGGTTCTATCGAGCAGGATGCGGACGTTGTCATGTTTATTTACCGAGAGGATCGAGAAACTCCTGATACTCAAAAAAAGAATATCGCGGAAATACACATCGCTAAACACCGCAATGGTCCAATTGGTAAAGTGGACTTGTTTTTTGATGAGAACTCGGTTCGTTTCACCGACCTTGACCAAAAATACGAAAGCGCTAATTAAGCGAGCCTGTTCAAACTTAAAACCAAAACATTTATTAACCCTACAGACTAAACTCTCCTCCAACGTTTTCCGGGGTCTCTCCATCCCATTTTTCAATTTTAAGTTTTTCATTTTCTATTCGCTGAAGCTCCAGCATATTTTCATTGATTTGTTGGGAGCTGACCAAAGCATTTGCTTGTTTAATACCTTCAGCTTCGATGACCTTTTTTTGTTTTTCTCGATTTGCAATTTCCAGTTCTTTTTGGGTTTTAATCTGCTCTTGCTCCAATTCCGCGCTTTCAAGTTGCTTTCTTTCTTCTAAGATCTCTTTATCCCCAAAAACATCCACAAATTTTTGCGATATTTTTATATTTACTAAAGTTAAATCGTCTAAAATAATGCCTTTGGGTTCCAACACCTTGGCAATTTTCTCCATTGATTCAGTTTTAATTTCCGCCTGTTGTTCATGTACCTGTTTGAATGAGTAATTCTTAACAATATTTTTAATTTCCTCAATTACTCGGGGCGACACAATTTCATTGGAAGTTTTCCAAATGCTCATCTGAGCGCCATAACGGGAGTAAAAGTCCACTAATTTTTTTTGATCAAGATGAAAAGTCACATTTGCGTTAATTACCACATCTTGTAGTTCCGGGTATTTAGAATCTGCGGTAATAGCCGGAATACTAAACTGATAATCAGCCACGTGAGCAATTATATAATCGGAAAACAAAGGAGACACTATGTGAATTCCCGGCTTAAGTATTCGACCGGATTCGACATCTACCGCTTTCTGGCCCGGATAAACTTTCATGACTCCAACCAGTTCGATTTTCCAAATAATAATCAAAGCAATCAACAGAGCGGTCAAAATTTTATGCCGATAAAAAAATCCAAAAGCGGCTAGAATGGTTTTTTTTAATCCTTTAAAAATTGAACCAAAAAAGCGCAAAAGCGTTTTAAAGTCTTGATCGATCTGTTCCAAGGCACCCTTTGCCCCGCTACTTTTAGCTCCTAAAATAGCTTTGATAATCAAATAAACAATAAAAATAAGAGCAAAAAAACTAAAAACGCTTTGAATAATCTGAGCTAGCGAGTCCACCGTGTTGTTAAAAAAGCCAAGAATCAATTCCTCTGTATTTTGATTTGTTGACCCGGTTATTTGTTCATTAATGTTTGTTGGTTCGCTTTCTAAGCGAATAGCCTTGTTTTGATTGAGCGCCATATTGATTACTTAAGAATTAATAAAGAAACATTCCATTATCACGATTTAAAAAATTAAGTCAATCTTTTTTTATTTGCCTTAAACTCTAATGTGTTGTAAAGTAAGCATAATTCTTAACACCTTCCTGAACTTAAGTTTAACTCAACGCTTAATGGCTAAAACCAAAACAAAGACCCAAGCTGAGCCAACCGGACAGCTGCAAAAAAGCGCTTTTTTGATTGGGGGCATGACCATCATTTCTAGTGTGTTTGGCTTATTCCGCGACAAATTATTGGCTCATATTTATGGCGCTGGCGATATTCTAGATATCTATTATGCCAGCTTTCGTTTACCGGATTTGCTTTTTAATATTTTAATTTATGGCGGCTTATCATCGGCTTTTGTCCCGATTTTTTCTCAATACGTAGCTAAAAATAAAAAAGAGGCGTTTCAATTAGCTAATTCTATTCTTAATTTGGTTTTAATCGCTATTATAAGCATCTCGGCGATTTGCTTTATTTTAGCGCCTGTTCTAATGCCTCTTATCGTGCCGGGCTTCTCAGATGAAAAAGCGCCGGGTTTTTCTCGGGACAAGTTGGATCAAACTATTCTTTTAACCAGAATTTTGTTATTATCTCCCATTTTTCTTTCGATTTCCGGAGTATTCTCTGGTATTTTAATGACCTACAAAAGATTTTTTTTCTATTCTTTGGCTCCAATTATGTATAATCTTGGAATCATTGTCGGTATTCTTATTTTAGCCAAAAAATATGGAATTTACGGTTTAGGCGCCGCTGTGATCCTCGGCGCTTTTTTACATATGCTGGTGCAATTGCCTTATGCTATTAAATGTGGTTTTCGCTACATTTTTGTTTTAAATTTAAAAAGCAAAACCGTAATAAAAATAAGAAACCTAATTATTCCCAGAAGCATGACCCTGTTGCTTAATCAGTTAAACCTTTTGGTAATTACCATTATTGGTTCCACTTTAATGAGCGGTTCGATTTCAGCGTATTATTTAGCCAAAAACATCGCTGAAATTCCTTTAACAATTTTTGGCGCCCCTTTTGCTATCGCGGTCTTTGCCGATTTGGCTTTTGCTTACAACCAGCAAAAAATAACCAAATTCGGTCGGATTTTTACCCAAATTTTCAATCAAATTGCTTATTTTGTCATTCCGATTACGGTTTTAATCATTATTTTAAGAGCTCAGCTGATTCGCATTCTTTACGGATCCGGTAATTTTAACTGGGATGATACCACGCTGACCCTTTCAATTTTAGGCTACTTGGCCTTAAGTTTGTTTTTTCAAAGCCTGTTGCCGTTATTATCCCGAGCTTTTTTTGCCGCTCATGACACCCTGACTCCTTTTATTTCCGGTTTAATTGCCGTAGGGATCAACATTGGCTTGGCTCTTTTTTTAGTAGGTTCCATGGGTGTCAAAGGCTTGGCTTTGGCTTTTTCAATCTCTCAAGCAGTCAATGTAACCATTATGCTTACCTTTCTGCACCTAAAGGTAAAAAAAATCCAAGATCATAAAATCGTTAAAACAATGTTAAAAATCACAATATCAGCTTTGATTGGCGGTTTTGGCGCTCAGTTTATCAAATACATAAGCGGCACCTATTTAGGCACCGAAACCTTTTTAACTGTTTTAATTCAAGCCGCTCTGGCCTCTCTGGTAGGTTTAAGCCTTTATTTAATAATATCTTGGCAGCTTGGCTTAAGGCAGTTTCAAATTGTATACAAAAAAGTCAAGCGCATTTTTTCCGCTATTGGAATTTTCAATAATTTGAGTTCTTAAAAAATAAATGGTATAAGACAATACAGAAGTATTTAACAGTTAAGCCTTGAGTTATGAAGCGCCAAAGACTAACCATCACCTTAAAACAAGAAATCTTAAGACTACTGGATAATTATATTGACGGCTCCAGAATTAGAAACCGTTCTCATGCCATTGAATATATCTTAACCAAACAACTTTTCCCCAGCTCCATAAAAGTTTTAATTTTAGCTGGCGGGCAAGGTGTAAAGCTTAGACCCATTACCTATGAATTGCCCAAAGCCTTAATTCCGATTCATAAAAAACCGCTTTTAGAACATACCCTTAATCAGTTAGCCAAAAACAACCTCAAAGAAATCATTTTGTCCGTGGGCTATCTTGGCGATAAAATAGAGGAATATTTTCAAGACGGTTCAAAATATGGAGTCAACATTAAATACGTACGCGACCCTAAAAAAAGCCAAGGTACCGCGCCGGTTCTGCTCAATACCAAGAGCTATTTGGAGGATAAAACCTTTTTTGTGATTCATGGAGATGTTTTAGCTCATATTGATTACCTTGACATGCTTGAGTTTCATAAAAAACATGGGGGTTTGGCCACTGTCGCGCTTACTTCAGTTGATCGACCTAAAAACTGGGGTGTTGCTTATGTTCAAGGCAACAAAGTGGTTGAATTTAAGGAAAAACCCGCCAGCAAGGTCAGTTCCCATTTAATTAATGCTGGTGTTTATATTTTCAACACAGAAATCTTCAATCATCTTCAAAAAAAAGACAAAATGCTATCCCGGGATGTTTTACCCGGGATTGCAGAAAAAGGCGAACTCTACGCTTATATTTTCAAAGGTCAATGGCATGATGTTGGCAGCACTCAGGCGTACACCAAGGCTTTAAAACAATGGAGGCTTTAATTTTCTTTAATCGCCAAGCCCAGCTCATCTAGAACCGCTGGCGCAACCGGACGCGGAGAGTTAAGCATTAGATCTTGACAAGTCGCGGTTTTAGGGAAAGCCGTCATTTCCCGAACATTAGTTTCGTCATTCAAAGTCATAAGCATACGATCCATTCCTTGTCCGAGTCCGGAATGAGGAGGAGGGCCATACTCAAAAGCTTCCAAAATTGGTCCAAAGTTCCTTTTCACCTGTTTATCGCTGTAGCCCACCGCCTTAAAAGATTCATGGAGCATAGCTGGATTGACGCAACGTTCTCCTCCGGAAAACATTTCCATGCCATTACACACTAAATCAAACTGTCGGGCTTTAATTTTAAGCAAAGCCGGCGCTCCGGTCTGGCGGGCTTTTTTTAGTTCCTCCAACGTGCAATCCGGGTTGGTAAAGGGATTATGACCGAATTGCACCCCACTGCCTTGCTCGGACATGCCGTGAGCCCCTTCTTCTACCGGCTCAAAAATTGGAAAATCATTAATCCAGCAAAAAGCTAAAAGATTTGGATCCTTAAGCGAGAATTTTTCAGCGATTTGATTTCTGACAATATCTAAAATTTTTGCTGTTTGCGCTCGAGTGTCGGCCGCGAAAAACAAGGTATCTCCTTGAGCGGCGTTCATTTGTTTAATAAGATCGGGGCTTAAAAATTTAGCAATTCCTCCTTCAGGTTGATTATCTTTAATAATTTTTGTCCAAGCCAAACCAGCCGCTCCCGCTCCTTTGGCGATTTCGGTTAGATCATCCAGATCCTTGCGGCTAAATACTAAATCGCCTTGACCAAACACTTTTAAATCAAAGCCGGTAAGCTCAAAAGCTCGGGCTCGGATTTTCGGGACCTTAAGCAGATTTATTTGTTCGGCTTGTTTAAAGATATTAAAGTCGGTTTTTTGAGCAATTTTTGTGATGTCCGATAATTCTAAACCAAACCTTATATCTGGCTTATCGCTGCCAAAACGCTCTTGAGCCTGCTTATGACTGAATTTTGGCAACGGAGTTTTCAAAAGTTTTTTCCGGGGCGCGAATTTTTTAATTAATTCGGCCAAATATTGTTGATACATTTCCCAAATATCCTGTTGAGTGGTAAAAGCCATCTCCAAATCCAGTTGGTAATGTACGTCAACATGCCGATCAGCTCTAGAGTCTTCATCTCGAAAAGCCGGTGAAATTTGGAAATACTTATCAACCGCAGAATACATTAAAAATTGTTTAAATATTTGCGGAGATTGAGGTAAAGCAAAAAATTTGCCCGGTTCTCGCCGAGCCGGCACTAAAAAATCCCGAGCCCCCTCCGGAGCCGGAGCTGAAAGCAATGGAGTTTCCACCTCTAAAAAGTCTTTGTTTGAGAACCAATTCCGAGTAAACAAATTAACCTGAGCGCGGAACTTTAAATTATCGCGCATTTTCCGCCGTCGCAGATCCAAGTAACGATACTTGAGCCTTAACTCCTCACTGGTTTGAGTTTTATCCTTAATCTCAAATGGCGGAGTTTTGGCTTGGCTTAAAATCGTTAAATCATCCACTATTAATTCGATTTGACCGGTTTTTAATTTTGGATTTTCCATACCGGTTAATCTTTTTCTAACTGTTCCTTGTACGGCCAAACACCACTGGGTTCTAATTTGCTCGGCTTTTTTATGGGTTTTGGTAGAATTTTTCGGATCAAACACGACTTGTGTGGTACCGAAAAAATCTCGCAAATCAACAAAAATTAAACCGCCGTGGTCCCGGCGGGAATGAACCCAACCGGCCAGCTTTACTTGCTGGCTTTTTTGTTTTATTCCTAATTCTCCACAATGATGATCGCGATATTGATTTTTGATAATAAGATTAGTCATGTTTTTTAAATTAAGTTTTTATAAAATTATTAAAACCTTTTAAATTTTTAACTGATTGTTATAGAATTTATACCCTTGGTAAGTCAAAGTAAAAAAATAAATAGTAAAAAAACAAAAAACCGCCCCACTGATTTCAAACTTTTCTATTTGAAATCATGAGGGCGGTTTTTACCGCGGTGCCACCTCAATTTGCTATAACTGTCACCAGTATAAGCCTTATTAACTTTTGGTTTTAGGTAATTATGTTTAAACATGAATTCCCAAACCTGAAGTTATGTGATCACGGCCACATTATATTTAACCGCGGGGATCTACTTGTTTGGCAAATCCAAACTTTCCGCCCCGAGCTCCGCGGTGTTAACCGCATCTCCGCTTTGTTTAATTTATAGCAAAAACAGGGGAGACTGGCAAGATTAAAACCATTCAATCAATTTTTACGGTTGCTTAAATGCAAAAATATTGCGGTTACAAAAACTATTTAACAATGTTACTGTCGGGGATAAAAATCAATATTTTCAAGAACAGTACCTTCTTCATCGGCTGTGTCTTTATACCAATAAACAACCTTGCTATATTGATCATTATCTTCTACATTATAATGAAAAAGAGTATACTCTTCTCCCGAATTACTGCCAGAAAGTTCTATTTTTTCAAGTTTGCCCAGTGTTAAAAACAAATTGTTATTTGAATTTGAAGGACAAATTACCAAATCATAACTTTGTAAAAAACCGTCAAGGTTGTCGTAATTAAAATTTTCAACTAAAAAATCATACCTTTGTTGTATTTCGGGGTACTCCTTCTTTATTTCTTCTTTTATGTGATTGTAAAGCTGTTCTTGATTATTTAATGAATAATCAATATTTGGAATGGAAGCGCCTATTTCAAAAAAGGCTTCTCTGGTGCTTTTGTAATCAGCTTCATAAGCTGTATTCACCCATTCATTTGGCTCGCTAGCCTGGCTCGGATCAGTACCAATAACTTCACTAGAGTATGTAACATAGTATCCACTTATGTGTTCTTCGTCGCTCGTTGCGTTTGGATCGCGACTTTTACTGTATAATAAAAAAAATGTTATTTCTTCACCAAGCAAATATTCTATCTGCGGTTCAATAATATTCATTAATTCAAAATTAACTTCTCCCGGTAGTGAATTAAAATCACTATACGAATTTCCATAAAAACTTAAGTCCATGCCTTCTTGATTTAAATCTACTGCAAAACCAGAATCTTCGAAATAAACGTTTTCCCCATCGCCTTCTTGATTTAAATCTACTGCAAAACCAAAATCTTCGAAATAAGCGTTTTCCTCATCAAAATCTGGATACCCTCCAGAATAAATTAAAAATTCATTTTCAAATAGTCTCTTTAAATCAAGATCGGGATTTTTGTAGCGTATAAAATTGTACCTATTAGGATGATTTTTTGCTAAATAAACCAGATTATTAATCAACTTATTAATCAACCTGGCAGAACTAAAATCATCAAAACGATAATAAGTAGAATCAATATAAGGAAAATAAAAATCGGAGAAAATATTTGACTCCACGTCAGGATATTTATCAATAAACATTTGCCAAGTATTTGGATAATTCACCTTTAGTTCTGCAGAATAATAATACAACAAATCCGGGTTTTGGTTTCCTTGATCAAATACAGTATTAATTTTATCAAACAGCAATGTATAGCCTGTTTGGCTTTTTAAATCAGTATAGATTCCTTGCAATTCTTCTGAATCGATGGATGTAAACAACGGGCCCCTACCATTGCCTATTAATTCAGGGCCAGGATTGTCGATCTCGGAATAAATAGATATAAGGTCCATTAAAAATCTTGGGTAATCTTTTTTTAGAAAATTAATGGTATTTTTAAACTTATTAGAAGAATTGTTTTCCAGGTCTTTTAAAATTTCGTACCATTCTTCTAGTGATTCTATATATAATAAACTATCGCTAACAAATTCATTAATATTTAGTTCTTCTTGTTCTGATTCTTCCGGCCCCGGCCCCGGCCCCGGATAGTTACCCGTATTGGCATTATCTGCGTTTTCCTGTTGCTCATTATCACCATTCTGTAACCAGCCTTGTTCATTGGTTATTTCTTCCAAGTTCATTGGTTGAGGAGGCGCCCAATTCCAACTATTCCAACTAGCTGATTCTCCATCATAATTTGAATCATCTCTCCCGCTTTCTTGCGCGTCCACGTCTGGATCACCTGGATCATAGGTGTTTACTTGATCAAAGTCCGGGTAACCGCCTTGATTTATTAAGTTGTCGTTTGTGGAGCCTTCCGGATTGTTTCCCGGCCCCGGCCCTGCGTCTTGATCTGAATTATTAGAATAAGATTGAGCCTCAACCCGCATGGCTTGTTCCTCCATGTCTCTTATTAAAGAAGAAGAATCGTCTGCTTCAACAAACCTTACACAGATATTGTGCGCTCTTCCTTGGGTTTGATTTTCCGGAGGGGTTGGAAAATCGGGATGAATGTCTTTTGAATCAGTTCCGTATAAAGTACCTTGATTGAAGATTACTTTTTCCATGCTTCCTCCCACTATTTTGATTCCGCCACTGCCGTCTTTCAGGTAAACTCCATTGATGTTGCCGTATTCATTGCGGGTGATGTTTACTTCTTCTTGGGTAATGTTTTCCATAATAATAATATCGTGTTCGCTGCGAATATCATTTGGCCTTCTGTTTCTTTCAATTGTATCCAAACCGTCTCCTTTTTGATAAACCAGATGATCTCCGCCGGTGATAACATCATCACCCGGACCTGGAATTACTGTACTTATGTGATCTGAATTGTCGGGAAAGTAAATGCCAATATCGTCTGCTCCCGAACCCGCCCAAATTATTGACTCAACTGTTCCGTAAAGATAATCATCGCTTGGCCCGGCAAAG
Organism: Candidatus Moraniibacteriota bacterium; assembly: GCA_014729795.1. Lineage (GTDB taxonomy): Bacteria > Patescibacteriota > Minisyncoccia > CAIUEV01 > JAHKAQ01 > WJJI01. Next base: position 478 of record WJJI01000025.1, on the reverse strand, counting down.
ATTGTTTTTTTAATTCCCGCAGGAAGATTAATTTTTGGTCTCATACAGCCGGCAATCAATTGATCAAAATAAGCGCTGCCAAAAAGATTCCAGGACTTATAAAATGGATTTAAGGCTGGAAAATTAATGACCGCGCCATCCAGGTTAGTGTTAACCGCGTTGATGTTTAATCTGGTGGTTTGATTAAAATCAGCGTCTTTGATGTTGGCGCTGGTTAGATTAATGTTTTCTAGTCTGGCTTGAGTAAAGTCTGTTTTGCTTAGATTGGTTTGAGCGAAATTAATGTTTTTTAAGTTCGTGTTTCTGAAATTCGCCAAAGTTAAATCTCTTCCTGTCCAATCTAAGTCTTTTAAATAAGCGTTGTGAAAATCAACTTGATAATAAGCGGCTTGGTTTAAGTTTTGAGCTTTTTCAATATGCGTGTGATTAAATTTTACCTCATGAATTCTAGCCAGATTAAAGTTGGCGTTTTTTAGGT
>WJJI01000024.1 GCA_014729795.1 Candidatus Moraniibacteriota bacterium | reverse complement strand
TATAGCTTCGGGCGCGAATTGCACGGTTACTATTACCTTTCAGCCTCAAAATCCGCCCGCTTCTCACAACGGAGAAACCCTGGCTATTACCTCAAATGATCCTGATGAGCCTATCGTTGATGTTACTTTGAACGGTAATGGTTTGGCGCTTTCGGTTCCTGAAATTCAAGTTAATCCAACCACGCTTAATTTTCCAGCCACTATTGTTGGAAACAGTTCATCCAGTCAAACAGTTACTATTAGCAACTTAGGCACAGCTGATTTAATCATCAGTGACATTGTTATCTCAGATAGTACCAACTATTTATTAAACCTATCCGGCGGCAGTAATCCGTGTGGCTCTGCTTCTTTCAATCTTGCTGCCGGCAATAACTGCACAGTGAGTATTAGCTTTACCCCGGCTAGCCCGGCAGGTTCCCATGATGGGGAAATTCTTACCATTAATTCAAACGACAGCGATGAGCCCGCCGTACCGGTTACTCTTAATGGTCAAGGTATCAACGCTCCGGCTAGTGATCCGAACTTAACCATTACTCCAAGCTCTCATAATTTTGGCAATATTATTATTGGCAACACTTTAAGCAATGTTTTCACTTTAAGCAACATCGGAGCTGACAATTTGAATATCTCCAATCTTTATCTGGAATCAGCCAATCAATACGTTTTAAACCTAAACGGCGGCGGTAATCCTTGCGCTAACACAGCTTTAACTTTACCTGCTGGACAAAGCTGCACTGTGGAAGTTAGCTTCACTGCTGAAACTCCGGGCAATCAAACCAATACTTTGCTAGCCGATTCTAATGATCCGGACACTCCCAATTATCCGGTGCCATTAGCCGCCAATCAAATCCAAGAATTCATTTGCGGTTTTTTAAACCTTGTTGAAAGAAAAGACAATCTGCTAAATTTTGAAGCCTGTATTTTAGAAGAAGAAGAGGAAACCAGCGATAAAATTGATGAGGATGAAGACGGTGGTACCGGTTTAGAAAAAATTAAGCTTAGAGCTGATGCTGACAATATGATTCAAGGCTTGTTTGAAGTTAAATATTACCAAGATAAGCCTTCTAAGCTAGAATTACCTGATGCCTTCACCGATTATGCTATTTACAAATATCTTAAAATCACCCCGGATTTTTCCAACGATCGCGTGGATAAAGCCACCTTTTACCTTAGAGTGGAAAAACAATGGTTGGAGCAAAACAAAATTCTCAACCTGGTATTTTTACAAACCGATGATGATAACGAAACCGAAACCCTTGAAGTTGAACTTGACGAAGATGATGAAGATGAGGATTACAATGTGTATAAAGTAACCTCTGATAACCTTACCCGTTACTTAACCATCGCCGGAGAAAAGCCAGAGCTTAAGCCAATTATTTACGCCAGTTTTCTTGAGCATCGCTTCGATCAAACCAGTGTCGGGGAAGAATCGCCTCTGGAAACTCTAGTTTTAAGTAATCGCGGCAACGCTGATTTAGATATCAGTGAAATCTTTATTCAAGATTTTGATAATTTCTTTATCGATCGAACTGATTGTAATAATCAAGAAGTTATTGAACCCGAGCAAAGCTGCGAAGTTTTGTTAAAGTTCACCCCGAAACAAGCAGGGGATTACACCACCGATATATCGGTAAAATCCAATGACCCTGAAAGACCAGAACTAATCATTAATTTAAGCGGTTCCAGTCCGGAAATTATTCCTACCCCAGAGCCAAAAAATCCAAAAATTTACTTAAGTTTTCTTAAACATCGTTTTGAAACAACTCAAATAAATCAAAATTCACCCACCCAAATTTTAACAGTTTACAATCGAGGCGACGCGGATTTAGATATCTATAGCATCAATCCGGATCGTTCTTCAAGCAGTTTTATAGTCAACAAAAATCCACAAGAAGATCCTTGTGGTTCCAAACCAACGCTTGAGCCAGAACAAAGCTGTAATTTAGCCATTACCTTTAAACCTAGAAAAGTCGGCGAGTTAGCTTCCATGATAAATTTTCAATCAAACGATCCGGATCGACCTAACCTTAACGTGGATTTAAACGGCGCCGCTCTAGAAGAAAAAACCAAAACCCCGATTTTAGAAACTCGGGAATTAGGCAACCAAGAATTTGAGCAAATTCAAGTTAATCAAGAAACAGTGGAAACCCGAGGCGCCTTGTTTCCTATCTCTACCCTTTCCAAAATCATCGCTGCTGTGGTAGCTGGTTTTTCCATTGCGCAAATTGGCTCCGGCCTTAATTCCTTTTTGCAATTTTTTAATTTACTTGGCATTCCATTTTATCGGCGCAAAAAAACCAAACAAGGTGTTGTGTACGACGCTCTTACTGGCCAACCAGTGCCTTTTGCCGAAGTGATTATTTATGGAGAAGACGGTAAAGCTAAAGAAATTAAAACCGCTGACAGATACGGCAGTTACTTTTTCCTAGTACCGGCCGGAAAATATACCCTAACCGTAAACAAAAAAAATTACCGCATGCTTCCCAAAAGTGATGAAAGCTTAATTAAAGTCAGCTACGAACCGGTTTATTACCAAAATCAAATTCTAAAATATGAAGACCAAGGACAGGTTAACATTGCCATTCCCATGGTTCAAAGAGATAACGCTAAGTTTTCAGTTTTCAATAGTCAAAACTTTCAAAAACTCATGGAATACTTTTTCTGGATTGGCTTTGCTTTTAGCACGGTTGCTGTTATTCTTTATCCCACAATATGGAATTTCTTTGTGATTGGACTGTATATTGTAATTTGGTTTTTAAGATTCCTTGGTATCTATAAACCTAAATGGGGCATTGTTTTAAACACCCAGGGCGTTCCTCAGTCATTGGTTTTTGTTCATGTCTATGAACAAGAATCTGATCAAATGCTGGGGCGAGCCATCTCTGACAGTACTGGAAGATATACCTTTATTTTAAATAAAGGCGCCTATAGATTAGAAGCTAAAGACAACAAGGCTAAAAAAACCGCGGAACAGCTTTTCCGTTTAAAACACCGGGATGCCGTAGCGGAAAAAATTGTAATAAAATAGCCGCCGAAAATTAGTAGAAAGGTTTTATTTGAGGAGGTTGAAGGACCCTCTAAAAACCTAACAATAATCTCGAATAGCCTCGTTTTTTTAATTTTTTTTAACTACTCTAACCCCACTTTCCCTTTTTTCATATCTCGATTCAAAAAAAGGTTTTCATAAGTAGTGGTAAGTTTGATTTCTGATTTGATCCAGTTGAACTTTTTTTCAATGCGCAATTGACCATAACGACCCATCTCTTGACTTTTTTCTTTGTTATCTATGGTTTTAATGATTTCTTTGGCTAATAAAATTTCGTTATCATCTTGAATAAATTTACCGGCAAAACCAATTCGGCTTTGACCCACCTTACTATTAAAGGTGATAATAGGTTTACCCATGGCCATGAATTCAAAAATTGAATCTCTGAGATCTTGATTTTGCTTTTGTTTATCCTCTAGTACTATGCCAATATCGGCTACAGTTAAATAAGTGAGCAGCTGTTTTTGACTAAGCCAACCGGTAAAAAAAATTGAATCGGCAACACCCAGTTGGTTTGCGTATTTCACGATTCGTTCTCGGTCTTGTCCATCTCCGGCTACAACAAATAAAATATCGCGGCGTCCAAGATCTTTACGAATGAATTTGATAGCATCTAAAAACTTTTTAATGCCTTTTTCCACTCTGATGCTACCAGCGTAAAGGGCTAAATATCGAAATCCTCTTTTATAATCCTTTTTTAAAAAAGGGTGGTAATAGTCTCTCAAATCCGGGTAAGGCTCGATAGTGATAATTTTATTTTTACGCTTGGGAATGATCTTTGCCAATCTTACTCTTTGAATAGAGTTGGAGGTTATTACAAGATCGGCGGATTTAACCGCGAAAGTTTGAACTTTTTTAAACAGACCATAAATTACCTTACCGAATTTTTTATTATCGGTAAGCTTGTTGACTTGTTCTAAGCAATTTTGATTGTTTTCATATACAAAAATTGGGCCAAAAATTTTCAAAAATCCAGCAAGTAAAGCCGGGCTATCGGAAGGATTGGCAACATGAATCACGTCAAAATTAAACCTAATCATTTTAGAGGCGGAGATCAAGCTGACTTTACCTAAATTTATCAGCTCAAATAGTAAAAAAATCAAGGGCTTTTTTTTATTTATATAAGAGCGGAAGTAGCGAACCCTGATATTTTTAAGCTTTTTGACTTTGGACTTACTGGCTTGTGGACAAATAACCATAATTTGATAGCCCTCTTTGGCCAGGGAAAGAACTTTTTTCCAAACTCGACGATATTCCGGAGCCGGAAATTGGCTGGTGATAAATAGTATTTTTTTAGCCATGGAATAATTAGGCGCGAACTTATCGTATTAGCTCAAGATAAAATCCCGGTCGCGACTTGTTTTTTTAGCATGGATTGGATTTTAAGTAAAGAGTCCAAATTGACTCATGCAAAATCAAAGTGAAAGCAGATACGTTTACTCATTTAGGAATCAAAGCATAATCGTAGTATTAATTATTAAAAATACTACGAAAATGAAAAGAAATTTTAAAATAAGTATTACTGCAAGAAAGGAGCTTTTAAAAAAAACAAACAAGTAAATATTTAAAAGCTTGTAAAAAAAGAAAAATCAAAAATCTTGGATCATTTAATTCAAAATATTGAAATGGATAGAAATTATGTAATTACTCTGCCTTCAGCCAAAAAATGATTTAGGTACTGTCAAGATTTAGTGTGTAAGCTTTCCGGGTAATTATTGTTCATGAAGGATTCCATAGTAACTCTAAATTTGAAATCTAGATGATGCTTTTTATTCTTTTTACTCATTTTTTACCGCTTAATTTTTTCTTAATATCTCATAAATTAAGTGGTTTGGAAAATTGGGCTATTGACCTCGGTCACCTTGATGGAAAAAGGAGTTTGGTGGGAATATGATTTGAAGAGTGGGGAGTTGAAGGAGATGTGATTTGGATTGAAATTTTAAAAAGCTACTATCAAAGTGGCTTTTTTATTTTGGGCGAATAAAATAAATACTGTATGATATTGTATGATGATATGATTT
>WJJI01000003.1 GCA_014729795.1 Candidatus Moraniibacteriota bacterium | reverse complement strand
TTGGCGAATCTGAAGATTGGAACTGAGGATATTTTTTTTCCAGCTTAACCAACTCGTTTTGCAAAGACGAATAAACCTCATCGGTAACCTCTGGATCATCTAAAACATGATAACGATAACGATAGCGATTAATTTCTTGTCGCAGCTTTGTTATGCGCTGTTTAATTTTTTTTAAATCGCTCATTTTTACTATTGTTTTTAAAAACTACCACCGATGGACTTTCATATATTTTGGAAAAATTTATTGATTTTTCAAAAAAATAGTTATCAAAGCCTTTTCTTAGGATAATGAAGCCTACTTGATTTTCCTGAAAGCATTCTTGGCCTTGAGTGGAATCCGGACTGGTTGCCATAATAAACGGGCATTTATCTCGGTTAGACGTAGGGTCTTTGTATTTATAATCAAAGGTTCGCGATAATACGTAATCGTAGCCGCGCAATAAAAAAAATTTTATCCAAGTATCGGCCACCAGATTAGCGTGATCTTTTAAAATAACATCTTGAATATTGGTGGATCGTTCCAAATAACGGCTAGCATGAAAGGTTTGCATCACATCTTTAAATTGGGTTTCTTTTTTGTAATAACTCAAAGAATCAGCAAAACCATTAAGGCTTAAACTTATCAAAAACAAAAAGAATACAATAATAAAACTTGTTTTTGTTAGTTTAAATTTTAAATAAGTAAAAAAATAATAGATAAAATAACCGGCGGAAATTGATAAAACCGGAATTAAATAATTCACAACCCGACGACTTGGTAAGTCAACTTTTAAAAAACCGGGATAAAAAGACAAGATTATTAAAATAATCGTCCAGCCAAATATTAAAGCAAGCCCCAAAACCTCTAAACCGATTTTTTTATTTTTTAATTTAAACTTTAAACTAATTAAACGGTCTTGAATCTTTTTAAGCCATTTTTTCTGGGATGGTTTTTTTATCAAAAAGAAAAAAATCATTAAAGCTAAACCAAAAAAACCAAAAGCGGCTCGGTATTCACCCGTGCTTGACAAAAAGCTGGCCAAAGAAACCCCCTGGTGACTTTCTTTTATTGGGGCTTGAGCAACGGTTTTAATTGCGCTGTTTTGAATGTATTGAGGAGTGTAAATAAAAAAGAAAAAACCCAGACAACCAATGATGGTAATTACACTCCAAGGGTTAATGAAAAGTTTTAAGTGTCTTCGGATTACTAAAAATAAACCTTGTCTAGTTGGTTTAAAGCCTTTTTTTATTATAAATAAAGAAAAAAACAGCTGCATTAGAAAACATGACACAAGAATAAAAATTAATAAAAAAGCGCTTAGGTGATGAATATAAATCAAGCCAAAACTTAAAAAAATCCCTAATGCTGTTAAAATTGGTTGATTTTTTTTATAACCTAAATAAATAAAGTAAAGAACCACCGGAATAAATAAATTTCCCATTATATTGCCAACCACACCGCCGGAGGCAAATTTAATATATGGCGCAGAAATTGGGTAAAGTACCGCGGCGATGATAAATACCAATAAAGCCAGGTTTTTTGATTGAAACAAACGTAAAGTTAAATTATATAATGTCAGAAACGAAATAAACGCAATTAGACTTAAAAATAACACGGGAAAAGCTGATAACACGGGAATTCTGGTGATTTTAGTTAGAACCAAAAAAGCGATATGTTCCCCCACAATCACATCGCTAGTTTTATAGTCAGGAATATCTTGGTTGTTATTCATGATTTGAGTCCAATACATATGATGACCCAAATCTGTATTATTGGGAACAATATCTTGAATTAAAAAAGCCGCGCTAAGAAAAATAGACAGGAAAACAGCTAAATTAAAGATAATAAATTGGATAAAGTTAAATTTTTGTTGAATTACAATAGAGCTTTTTTTAGCCGGTTTCCATTTTTTGATTTTTTTTGTATTGAACTGAGGAAAGGTTGTTAAAATCCAAGGAAAACCAATAAGAATCAAAATTGAGGTGGCAAGATTGGAAAAATTTAGAACAATTTGAAAATGATTTAAAAATAGAATTAAAAAATTAATTAGAACAATACTCAAAGAAAAGCTAAATATTATAATTTCAAACAAAAAAAATCTCAACTTGTTTCTGAATAACAAATACATAATTGAAAAGCCGGGCAAGAAAAAAATTATAAAAATCGCTATGGAAAATTGTATATATAGAAAAATAATATTAATCATTGTTGTTAAGTTTTTAATTTTTAATAACCTTGATAAATTCTTGTAAATATTTTTGGCTGATTACTTGCCAACTGTAGTTTTCTATTGTGTATTGACGGAATTTTTCACCGAGTTTAATTCTGGCTTTTTTTTGATCGGCAAAACTATTAATTTTTTTTTGAAATGCTTGAGTATCTTTTGATTTTACCAAAAAGCCGTTTTCTTTGTGAATCAAAGCTTGTTTAATGCCTTGTAATCGAGATGCAATCACGACCATTTTGCAAGCAGCCGCTTCAATTACGCTAATACCAAAGCCCTCCATATCGCCCGGCACTTTAATATTTGGTTGAATAAAGAGGTCGCAACTATTAAGAAGAATTTTTTTTTGTTCTTCGGTTACAGCTCCTAATAATAATGCTCGATTTGATAATTTGTTTTTTTTAATAATTTGCAAAATTGATGAGTAATTAGCGCCATCGCCTGCAATTAAATAGTAAATATTGGAATTCAAATTAGGCATTACCTTATCAAGAAACCAAGCAACTCCCTTGCGCTCACATAATCGACCAAGAGTTAAGATAAAAACTGGTTTTTGCTTTTTTGAACTTAGTGCATTTTTTATAAATTTTGGTTTTTTATGTTTTAAAAATTCAATTAAGTCTGCGTATTTAATGGTTGGATCATAATATTCATCCGGGTTAATTGCATTAGGAATTACTGTAATTTTTTCTTTTTTCAAGCCCATTTTAACCGCAACAGCTTTTGTTGCTTCACTTACAGCAAAAATTTTATCCAAGAAATTTAATCCTTTTAAATTATAATTTCGATAAAAACTATTCTTTTGAGCATAGGTAACATCAAGACCGTGAATATTGCAAACCACCTTAACGCTTGGTCGAAAAAGTTTAACCATTTCTCCAATTGGTGACAAAACCGCGTCTGATAAATGGATAATATCAAACTTTTTAGCTGCTAAAACTGTTCTTATCAGAGCCATGGGAAAGAAAAAAAATAAGGCTTTTGGTCCATTGGTGTTGACTAAAGCAGTGGCTTTAATTTCGGGTTTATTGGATAAATTTTTGATTAATTGATAACTTAATTTTTCCATACCTCCAATAACTGGCGGATAGGTGCGACTCACGAATAAAACCTTAACTGGTTTAGGCTGGGAACTAATTGGTTTTTTCATTAATTTTAAACTTGTTTGTTAGTAAAATTAACATCTTCAACTTTAAACCATTTTTCTTCAAATTTATCTTTATCTTTGGTGGAAAATTTAACTAATACTTTTTGATTTAAAACTTTTTTATTAATAACTATCCCCTCCTGACCATCAACCTTTACTTTTTGATTAATCTCGGGCATGTTTTGATTCATTTGACTGTAATGATCAACCTCATAGGCTAAACAACACATTAAACGACCGCAACGGCCTGAAATTCTATCATTGCCGCGATGAGTTATTTGTTGAACTCGAGCCATATCAGTATTGATGCTAATTTGACAATTATTAAACATTGCGCAGCAAAATGTTCGACCGCAAGGTCCTACACCGCCTTTAATTTTGGCTTCATCGCGAGAGCCGATTTGTTCTAAGCGGACTGCTTTTTGAAAAGTGTGAGATAATTTCCTTACCAATTCTCGAAAATCAATTCTTGATTCAGCGATAAATGCAATAATTAAACTGCTCTCATCCAAACTAAATTCTACCCCAACCAATTTCATGGGCAGTTCAAATTCGTTTACGATTTGACGAGCTTTTTGTAAAATTTCCGTATGTTTTTCATGGCTTTTTTTTGCCTGCTCCAAATCTTTTGAATCAGCTAAGCGAATAACCTGAAAAACTTCATTATACTCGTTGGTTTTAACTTGACCTTGTTCTTGAGAAATACTTAATTCCTCATTTTCCTTGTTTTTTTTTAATATTTTTTTAGCTTTCGCGATAAATTGACCAAAATTTGTTTGAATTACATAATCAGAGCCTAATTCAATTGACTGATTAGTGTTGATAATTTTTTGATCATTCCAGCTATATACGTAAAAAAGAACTTTATTCATATGGAAAATTAATGGATTTATAAATTATTCAATCAATTTTTTAAATTTTAAGCAATAATATTACTAAAAAATCATTGTTTGAATAATCTTACCTTAAAAATTTAAAAAAGTCACTCTTGGAATTACTCAGAATTATTCAGCTAATTAAAAATTAGACTATTAAAGATTGAAAAATTTGAGCATATTTTTGAGCAATATTCGTCCAGCTGTTTAATTTTAAGTATTGTTGATTGTTTTTCCTGATTTGGGAAACATTATAAGATTTATAATTATTAATAGAAGTTGCCAAACTTTTTTTGTTGTTTAATAATGAACAAAGTTGCCGAATAGCTTGATTCGGGTTTGAAGCAAATATTAATTGATTTTGAGCTAGCTGTTGATCGGTATTGCGACCAAAGGTTGTAATTACTATGGCTTGGTGAGCAAATAAAGTCATCAAGCTACTCCGATTTTGTGAAGCGCCATCAGGATAAAGTTGCAACGCTATAGAATTTTTTAAAAAAGCGGATACTTTTTGATCGGTTAACTCAAAATTAAAAGTTACCGAGCATTTACAATTCTTATTTGGTAATAATTTTGAAATAATCATTCTTTTTTTTCTTGGATCCAGGTGTACAAAATCACTGGGAATTTTTTTTATTTTATGATCTTCAATAAAGAAGTGTTTTCTCAAGATGGTTTTAAATATTTCCAAATCTCTAATACCGCCAATAAAATGCAATTTTTTTTTAAAACAGGATTATGTTTTTTAAAATTTGAAAAACTTTTTATAATTTCAAAAAGATTGAATTGCCCTTTTCTTAAATGACCAAAGCAAATAATTCTGTTAATATCTTGCTTGGCTTTAAGATTTAACTTTTTTGGTTGGATGGTACTGGAAATTGAAATTACTTTTGTTTTTTTTCTGATAAACGGAAAACGTTTAATGGCTTGGTTTAATTCTTGTTGGCAGTTAAAAATAATTTGATCGGCTTTTTGAAAATATTGCTGATAAATTTTTAATTCTTTTTGAGTGTAAAAAGTGTAGGAGTGAGCGGTGATAATTTTAAATTGAAAATGATCAAGAAAATCTGGATTAATGCGTTTATTCATTGAACTATTAGGCAAATGAATGTGGATAATTTGTTGCCGATAACAATTTCCCTTGCCTTGTTTTATTATTTTAACTAACTTTTTATTATTTAACTTGGACCAGTTCAGAATTGAACTATCTAAAATTTTAACACTAAATCTTAATTCATGTTTTTTAAAATAGATTTCTAGGTGTTTTGTTAATTGTTGAACATAAGCCCCAATTCCGCAATAATATTGCTTCCCTCGACGATTTAATTCAACTATTTGATAATTTAATATTGAACTCATGGCAAGTATTAGATATTACAAGGTATTTGTTAATCAAAATAATTAAAAAAATTATAATCCGGTAATTATTTCTACCGAATTCAATTTAATTTTAAGAGATTTTAACTCGATTAAACAATTAGCCAACAAAACCAGATTAATTATTACCGTTAGCTTAGATCCAATCAACCAAGTATTATAAAAAAATTAAAAATCACAAACCATAATTGGAATTTATGTAATGCCAATTCTACCTTATTTAAGCGTTACAAAACAAGAGTTCCGAAAATTTATTTAGAGCAATTACCGTGATAAAACCTAAATATACATTAAGGGCTGGATTAGGTTTTAAAAAAAAATCAAATCAAACCAAATATAAGCTTTAATTATTAATCGGTACTTTAATCCTCCAAATCGGCGCTTCCTTATCAATATTATTGTTATTTTCGGTTTTATCGGGTTTATCCGATTCGATTGTTTCCGATGAACTTGTTGGGTTTTGGCTGGTTTGTTCGGAATTCGTGGAATTATCTTGTTCCTGAGCTGGTGTTGGTGAGTCTGGTTCCAACTCTTCCGGCTCGGGTTTGGTAATTGAATAGCCGATTAACCATGGATTAAGTTCTTTGATTGATCTCAAATTGGAGCCTTGTTTTTTTGACCAGTCCGACAGACTTTTTATTTCCTGAACTTCAACTTCTTTATATTCCGGATCAAAAAAATAATCGTCCTGGTCTGGATTGTAGCCATATTGCTGATGATTGCTCATTAATTCTTTGATAGCCAAAATTCTAAAAAGATAGCGACTGGTTTCCTGGTTTAAATATAAATCATAATAAGAAGTAACTTTTTGAACTTTTAAACTTTTTTTAACGTTATTTTCACCCATATTGTAAGCCGCGGCCGCCAAAGTCCAATTATCAAAATCGTCATAAAGATCTTCTAAATAATCAAGCGCGGCCTGAGTGGCTTTTTCAAAATCATGACGTTGATCAATTTCATCGGTAATAATCAAATCGTATTTTTTTGCGGTGCTTGGAATAAACTGCCAAATACCGGCCGCGCTTTTAGAACTTATGGCGGTCTCAACCAAAGCGCTTTCAGCAACAGCTAAATATTTCAAATCATCGGGCATGTTTCTTTTTTCAAGCTCTTGTTCAATATAGGGAAAAAATAGATTTGATCTTTTTAGATAAAGCATATTTTGATAATCTTGACCGGCTAAAATATAAAATTCTCTTTGCCAAGCAGCATTAACGTAAAATTTACCCAGCGGAACCTTTTCCGAACAAAAATCTATTTGTTTAGGCGGTTGAGGCAAGGTTTGAGATACTTGAGTTTGTTTAAAAATTGTTTTTTTAATATCATTATTTTTATCAAGAAAAAAGCCATAGATTATTACCCCTAAAACAACTGAAAGTAATAGTAAGATGATTAAATAAAAAATAACAGATAAGATCTTTGTGTTTTTTCTTTGAGGTTTTGGTTGCTTTTCCGGTTTTGGTGATCTAAAATTATTTCCCGGGTTTAAATTGGGGCTTGATCTTGACTGATTAAACTCATTTTCAATATTATTATTTAATTGATCGCTAAGCTGTTGATAGTCCATGTCAATATTTAAATATTAAAAGTTATTAACATATTAACATGATTTTAATATTGACAAAATTTTGTTAAGCTTAACAAACAAAACATTAAAGGATAAAATGTCGCAAGCCAATATTCGGGCGCAGATAAACGATGTCAATGCTCGTTACTACGGAGTTGATATTCAAAATTTAATGGAAAAAGCAGGCCAAGGTGTGGCTAACTATTTATTGAAAAACTTTACTGTAAATAAAAATTATAAAATAGCGATTTTCTGCGGTTTAGGTAATAATGGCGGCGATGGCTTGGTAGCGGCTAGATATCTAAACGACAAAACAAAGGTTCGGGTTTTTTTGCTTGGATCCAAACAAGCGATAAATAATCCATTGGTAAAAAGGAATATAAAATTGTATAAAGGAAAAATTTTTCAAATCGTTAATAAAAAAGACCTGAATAGAATTTCTAAAAATTATCATTATGTTATTGAGTGTTTGATTGGCACAGGTTTAAAGGGAGAACCCAGACAAGAACTAAAAGCCTTGATTAAAAAAATCAACTCTCTGCGAGCTACAAAAATCACCATTGATTCCCCGGTGCCGGGATTTAAATACGATTTGAGTTTGTCTCTGGACGCTAAAAAAAATAAAGACGCTCAAGTTATTGATATCGATTTTCCAAAAAAAATAAAAAATACTGTTGGGCCGGGAGAAATAAAAGCGTTAAAACAAGCCAAAGACCAATCTCATAAAGGCGAGAATGGCAAAATTTTGTTGATTGCCGGCAGCATTCAATATCACGGAGCGCTTTTAATGGCGGCAAAAATTGCGGCAAAAATTGTTGATTTGGTTTACATTTACTCTAATCAAGAAAATTATAAAACAATTCGGAAATTAAAGCCTAAAATTGCTGAATTTATTACCACTCCCAAACAAGATCTAGCAAAAGTGTTGAAAAATATTGATTCAATCTTAATCGGTCCGGGGTTGAAGCAAAATAACAATAATCAAAAAATCGTTAAATGGATTTTTGATAATTACGCGGATAAAAAAATAATTTTAGATGCCACGGGATTAAAAATGATTGAAAAAAAGATGTTAAATAAAAATTGCGTTTTGACTCCTCATGCCAAAGAGTTTCAAGATCTGTTTAAGCTTAAGCCCACTTATTATAATGCCAAACAAATGGCAAAAAAGTATGATTGCATAATTGTTTTAAAAGGTAAAAATGATTTAATCGCAAGTAAAAATTCTTTAAAAATCAACACCCAAGGCAATGCCGGGCTGACCAAAGGCGGGACCGGAGATGTTTTAGCCGGGATGATCACGGCTTTGGGTGCTAAAAATCCCTTATTTTTGGCTTGCGGCGCCGCAGTTTTTTTAAATGGACTGGCCGCTGATCAACTTTATCAAGATCAAGCTAATTTTTTCAGCGCCGAGGATCTAATTGATCGAATTCCAAAAACATATAAATGGTGTTTAGATTTCTAAATTTATTTATTATATATTTTTTCATAACTTTCCGATTGGTTGGATTTTTTAAAAATTCTGCCTTGGTAGCTTTTTTTAACATCTTCTGAACCCAATTCTTCAATCTGCTGAGCTTTTTTTTCCAAATTATTAAGCTCTGTATCCAACTCTCCATCTAATCTTTGGTTGGCTTTTTTAACATCTTTGATTAATTCTTGTGTAATGTATAAAGCTTGACTGTTTTCAACTTGATCTAATTTTTGATCAACCTGCCATAGCTTCTCGGCTATGTGAGACTTGATAAATTCTCGATAAATATCAACTTCACTTAAGGGATTAATTTCTTGATCGGTTAACTCGATATTTATTGGTAATTCAATTTTTTGATTTTTTTGGCTGTTGGTGGCAAAATACTCCAACTCTAAATTTGCAAGCCTAAGAGTTTCTAATTGACTTTGTTGATCTGTTAAGCTTTTAATTTCAAATAAGTAACTAACCTTCCTACCAGAGTATAGGTTGTAAGGATTGAAGTAATCTTTTTGTTCAAGCTCATAACCGATTGCTCGGTTTATTTGAAAATGCTCTTTATTTAAATTAAAATCGAGCTTTAAATTTTCAGCTTGTACACTCAATAGACTGGTTAACTCTTGATTAAAAATATCAAGCGCCTGATCGGGATCTTCGAGAAAATAATAATTGCCACGACCGGTTTTGGCAATTGAGGTCATGATATCTTCATCAAAATCCGCTCCAATACCAATTGTAGAAATTGTCGAATCCTGGTTAATTTTACTTTCAGCTAATTCGCTTAATTGTTCTGGTTTAGATAAACCAATATTTGCTAATCCATCTGATAACAGTATTACTCGGCTTAAAAACTCATTACTATTCTTATTACAACTTTCTATACCCGCAATCAATCCGCCTTCTAAATTGGTACTGCCTGAAGTATTAATAGAATTTACCGCTTGATCAAACTCTGCCGCATTAAAGTTCCGACTTGGCAACAATTCTTCAACTTCTTCATTATAAGTGTGAATTGAGATCCTATCCCTTTGATCAAGTAATGATGGAATAGTTTTCATGGCTTGTTTCAGATATTGGATTTTTTTTCCGCTCATGGAACCGCTTTTATCTAAGACAAAAGCAATATTAACCGGTTGTTCGCTGCGAGTTTGATTTTGATCCAAAGCTTCAAGTTCTATTAATAAATACGCGGTACCTTGATCAACCCTTATTTGATCGTTGCCTAGTTGAGCTTTCAACTTAATAACCGGATCTTTTTTTACATAGGTTATGGTTTCTGACGGTGAAGATTTATGAATAATCGGATCAACGTCTGGCTCTGAGACAGTTTCATGTCCTGGAACTTTAATCAGATAAACAGTAAAAAAAATTATTAATAATAATGTTATTAAAGCAGGAATAATGATTGCGATTGTTTTTTTCATTTGAAAATATTAAAAAATTTATTTACATCACGGTATCTCTTGGAGGAAACGGGTCATTGCCATAACTGTCTTTGTCGCGAATTTTGCCTTGCCGGCTATGGATAACCAGTTCGCTTGAATTTTTTTGAGCAATAATTTTTCCCTGACTTATTGCTTCGGCTTGGGTTTCATGTGTTGAGCTGATTGTTTTTTGATTTTCAATTTTGATCGCCCACTTGCCCAGGTGAGGAATAATGTGAACGTTATTTGCCATAATTAAGATTAAAAATTAATGATCGCGTAATTTTGCTTGAAATTGCTTTTTCATTTGATGAATAATACGGTTGGATATTTGGTCAACTTCTTGATCTTGTAGGGTTCTCTTTTTTGATTGTAAGATCACTGTAAAAGCTATTGATTTTTTATCAGATTCAATACCTGAACCTTGATAACTATCAAACAAGAAACAATCGACAAAAAGATCTTGAGAGACTTTTTTAATTAACTGATATACCGATTCCCAGGTTTGATCTAAATCCACAATAAAAGCGAAATCTCTTTTGATAGCCGGATACTTCGGAATTGGTTTAAAAGCGGGTTTAGCCTTTTTGGTAATTTGATGAAATTTTTCCAGATTAATTTCTAACAAACCTATGTTTTTCTTAAGGCTTAGTTTTTCTTTAACTGTTTCGTTGATTAAACCAAGACGACCAAAAAGTTTTTTTTGATATCCTAACCGAACAGATGTCGAATCGTTAAAAAGCGGATAGGAATTTAAATTATTATTTATTTTTAATGGATCTAATTTAAAGTATTTGAATAAATATTCGATTACGCCCTTGGTTTGGTAAAATAAACTTTGATTTGAGGCTCCGGTAATCAATAAGGCAAGATAGCTAATCTCCTTGGGTAATTTTTTATTACTTTTTGGTTTATAAACTTGATTAATTTCAAATAATTTTAGTTGTTCGCGTAAGGTTTGGTTGTTTTTTAATACATACAAAAGAGAGCTTGCCAATTCTGGACGCATATATTCAAAATTATCATTTAATGGATTTAATAAACGAATTGGTTTTGGCTGCGCCTGAGCGGTTAAGTTAACTTGAGCTTGAGAAATCATGGAATAAGAATAAGTTTCGGTAAAACCAAGACCAAACAGTAAATCTTTAAGCTTGTCTTCAAAAACAATTTGTTCCGGAGTGGTAAAAGTTGGGATTTGACCTTGAGGTAATTCACTGGGAACCTTGTCATAACCATGAATTCTAGCGATTTCTTCAATTAAATCATAGTCTTTTTGCACATCGTTGGCGCGAAAAAAAGGCACCTTGACTTGATAATTCCCTGTTTTCTTTGGTTGGCACTCAAAACCAAGTTGAGTAAGAATTGAAACGATTTGCTTATTTGGTATTTTAATGCCGATCTTTTGTTGAGCTAATTTTGGATTAAAATTAATGTAACTGGGTTTAAGTTTGGATTTTTGAACTTGATCGAGAACTTGAGAACTTACCTTGACTGCGCAAATTTGTCGAACTAATTCAACAATACGATAAAGCGCGGCTTGAGTAGTCTGGGGATGCAAACTACGCTCAAACAAGGTTGAAGCTTCGGTTTTCAGATTAATTTTTCGACTGGTTTGACGAATGGCGATTGGATTAAAATTTGCCGATTCAATAACAATATTTTTAGTTTTTGAATCTACTTCGGCCTTTTTACCCCCTTTAATCCCGGCTAAACCAATAATTTGCTCTTGATCGGCAATCACCAAGTCCTTTGAATCTAATTGATATTTTTTATTTTCCAAAGAAATAAACCGCTCTTTTGATTTGGCTCTGCGAACAATAATTGATTGGCCTTTTATTTTATCATAATCAAAAACATGAGTAGGTTGTCCATATTCAAGTAAAACATAATTTGTAATATCAACGATATTATTAATCGGTTTTAAGCCGCTGGCTTTTATTTTGGCTTGCAGCCATTGAGGAGAAGCTTTAATAGTTAAACCGCTTAAAACTATGGCTTGGTAACGAGGGCAAAGATCATTAGCAGGTACTTTTAACATTAGTTGCATGCCTTGACCGTTTTTAACGGGTTGAACTGGTTGCGAATACTGAAAAGGTTTTTCTAGAATCGCAGCTGCTTCTCTGGCGATCCCGATAACCGAAGCCATGTCTACTCGATTGGAAGTTATTTCTATATCCAAAGAATAGTCTTTTTGATCTTTGAGATAGTGCCATTGTTCAATGGATGGACCTTTTAAAGACAAAGTTTTAGCAAAATTTTCCGCGCTTAATTTGGTGGGGGTGTATTGTTTTATCCAGTTGTAAGAAAGCAATAAGTTCATTATTTAAAATTAAAATTGCTCTAAAAAATTTAGATCATTTTGATAAAGCAAACGTATATCTTTAATGTTAATACCTTCCTGCATGATTTTATTGCGTTCAACTCCCCAACCAAATGCAAACCCCGTATATTGGCTGGGGTCGATTCCGCCATTTTTTAAAACCTTGGGGTGAACCATGCCGCAACCACCGATTTCCAACCAGCCTTGTTTGCATAATTTACAGCCTCTTTTGTTACATGCCGCGCAAGAAACATCAACTTCAAAACTGGGCTCGGTAAAAAGAAAATCATAAGGCCGAATACGAAAATCCCTAGCTTGACCAAAATACTGTTTAACAAAATAATTAATAACTCCTTTTAAATGCTTGAGATTAATACCTTTATCCACCACTAAGCCCTCGAATTGATGATGAATTAACAAATGGGAAACATCAAGCTGACGACGAGGACATTTGGAAATATTCATCATTCGAATCGGCAACCGACCGGATTGCATTTCCCGAACTTGACCGGAAGAAGTATGCGGGGTTAAAATTCTTTTACCCAACTTAGGATGAACGCTTTGTTCGTCGATAAAAAAGGTCTCCCATTCGTCTCGTGCCGGATGCTCTTCGGGAAAATTTAAAGCGCCAAAAGCGTACCAATCCCATTCTACTTCGGGATATCGAACTCGATAAAATCCAATCTTTTCAAAAATCTTCATTATTTCTCTAATGGCTTGGGTGGTTAAATGAAGATGACCCATTTGGTAGTAACAACCGGGGGCCGTAATGTCAATATGTAAATTTTTATCAAAGGAAATTTGTTTGCCAAGTTGTTTATATTTTTTTTGCAAAAAATTTTTCAATTGATTAGCGGCTTGACCCGCCGCTTTACGATCTTGAGACTTTAAATCCTTTAAAGAGCGCATTATTTGATTAACTCTAGATTTTCGAGTTAAGAATTCAAACTTAAACCGCTCAAGATCTGATTGATTCTTGATCTGATCAGTTTGTTGTTCCGCTTGGGTTTTGATTTCTTGTATTTGCTTGAAAATATTTTTTTTGCTTATTGACATAGGCAAGTATGTAATTAATACTCTTTACTATTTTAATATACACGTTCATAATAGATAAATCAATGCGATTAATAGTTAAACTAAAATAGATTGAATAAATTATTAATGTTTGTATGAAACCGAACGCCGATTTAAAAATTAAAATTTTAGCCGGGGCTTTTACGGTTTTAATCTTGGGTATATCAATCTACATGATTTTTTTAAATATTGGGAATTCGGGAAAGAAGGATCAAAAAATTAGCTCGATTTTTTCTAATACTTTTTTCCCAAATCGAAATCAAAGCCATAATCAACCCGTGGATAATCAAATCCCAACAACCTCGAATAATAAAAAATTTGATAAAATCATTTATGTTTCAGTGAACGGAGCGGGCTTGAAAGATGGTTCAAGCAAAGAAAACGCCACAAGCTCAATTCAAAAAGCTCTGGATCAAATTAAGCCTGGAGAAAAAATTGAATTAGCCGCCGGTAATTATTTTGAAAACTTAGAGACTAAAATTCACGGAACAAGAGAAAAACCGATTTATTTAAGCGGTCCCAAACAAGCGCAAATTCGTGGTAAAGGAGAAAAACAACGAATTTTTCAAATTTTTCATGATTATTATGTTTTGGATGGCTTTACAATTAATGGTTATAATGGAGAAGGAGATTCAAAAGAGAATTATCAAGACAAGCTCCTGTATGTTCATGGCCAGTTAGCGCCTTATCAAGGAAGGAGCAAACGAGGTCCAACCGGACTGGAAATTAAGAACATGCGATTTTTAAACGCAGGCGGAGAATGTATCCGATTAAGATATTTTGTAACTCAGGCCAATATCCACCATAATAATATTGAAAACTGCGGTTTATATGATTTTGTTTTTGATGAAGACGGTAAAAACGGAGAAGGAATATATATTGGCACCTCTAGTGAACAATGGGAAGATGGTAAAAATCCCACCACGGGTCCAGATGAATCTCATGATAATTGGATTCATCACAACACCATTAACACTCAAGGCAACGAATGCGTGGAAATGAAAGAAGGCAGTTATAATAATTTGATTGAATACAACACTTGTACAGGCGGTAAAGATAAAGAATCGGGGGGGTTAACTTCTCGAGGAAACCATAATATTTTTAAAGACAATTTAATATTTAGCAATAAAGGTTGCGGAATTCGATTTGGAGGGCATAAAGAAGATGGAGAAAAATACGGAATCAAAAATCATGCTTACAATAACACTATTTATGATAATGATTATTGCGGCATTAAGTTTATGCGCGAAAAACAAGGCAAGGTTTGTAATAATATTTTTATTGGTCCTAATGGCGAAGATCAAGATGATATAACCCGCGGTGAGTATGCTGAAGAATATCGGGATCGGGTTGAAAAGCCTTGTGATTAATTATTTTGCATATTCCAAACAAACCCCGTTTTCGTCAATTATTAAATAGGATGAAGGAATATCGGTCCAACAACCGGCATTATAGTAATGAATTTTATGATCATATTTATACATGGCTTGGTGGGTATGACCGCAAAAAACATAATCGGCTCGATAAAGTTTACCGTAAAAAATTGCGGAGGAAGCCACTTTTTTTGATAATCTCAGCCAACCATGGTTGTTTTTTTTAAAATAATTGACAATTCGACGATTCTTCATATCCAATCTTTGAGCGATTGAATATAAAAAACTTATAATCCAACTAAGAACAGTATTATTGATAATAAAACGATCAAACTGATGACCATGAACCGCTAAATATTTTTTGCCTTGGTACTCCCAGGTATACTTCTTATAAACCTTAATACCCATTAAAAGCGAGGTAATCTTAATCAAACCTTGATCGTGATTGCCCTCAACCCATCTAACCTTAACTTGCCGGGATAATTTGGTTAAGTAAGTTAAAAAATCCCATTGTTGTTGAGTTAGGTCGGTAAAATCTAAACTATCAAAAATATCGCCAAGTAATATTAATTTTTTAAAGTTATAGCTTTTTAATAACTTAATTAAAGCCCGAGAACGGCTCATTTTACTGCCTAAATGAAGGTCTGATACAATAATTGTATGGGTTTTTTTATTTTTGGTCATAATGTAAACAAATTTTTAAATCCAATTTTTCCTAATCAAAGCCACTAGTACAATAATGATAACAATTATATTAAACAATAAGATGTAAAGAAAAGCGCCGCCCGAATGAGCAAACGGTAAAGGAATATTCATGCCAAAAAGACTAGCGATTAAAGTGGGGATGGCGAGAATAATAGTAATAGTGGTTAAAAATTTCATAATTTGATTTAGATTTTGATCAATAATGGTTGAGTAAGCGCTACGAATATTTACAATATTTTTTAAAGTGGATTGGCAAACCTCAATTAACTGACGACTATCCTGTGATAAGTCCTCAAGCAATTCCTGATTTTCCTGATGAAGTTTTATAAATTTTTTATTCATCAAATTGGAAAGTATAACATTGCTTTGAACCAAAGCGGAAAGATAATCATTTAAAATTCTTTCAAAATCTACAAATCTTATGACATCTTTGGGATTGGTTTTGGTTAAACGAATTCTGATTTTCCGGATTTCTTTGCGAATTTGATTAAGCTGGCGATTATAAACAAAATTGATTTGAGTGAAAATTAACATAAATAATTCAATTTTGTTAACCGTGGAATATTTAATTTGATCATTTATAAAGTAATTCAAAAAGTCAGGTTTGTTTTTTGATAAAGTTAAAATATATTTTTTCGCGATGACAATCAACAAAGGAATTGTTGGATTATGAGGATCCTCATTGGGAATACGAGCGTAAACATAAATCACCCCGGATTCGCTTTCTACTCGCGGGACCTCAAAAGGATCCAAGGCATCGTTCAACAAATCCAGATCCAATTCGTAGCGCTTGCTTAAACGTTTAACTTCGGTTTGATTGGGATCGCTAACGTTAATCCAGGAATTTAATTGAAAACGTTTGGGAATCGTGGTTTGATCTTGC
This sequence comes from Candidatus Moraniibacteriota bacterium, assembly GCA_014729795.1. Lineage (GTDB taxonomy): Bacteria > Patescibacteriota > Minisyncoccia > CAIUEV01 > JAHKAQ01 > WJJI01. Next base: position 9,554 of record WJJI01000003.1, on the reverse strand, counting down.
TTAGGGGAACGATAATATATTTGAAGCATAATTTGCTTAAACTGATTGACAATATTAATATTAACAAATCAGGCTAAAAAATAAATAGTGTGCGTTTGTGGCTCAAGTTAGGAATATTGGCTTAATTAAATCTTTACTGTAAGATAGATATTAAGAAATAAAATAAATCAATGAAAACAAAACTAACAAAAAGACAATATCAAGAGGGTTATAAAAGATTAATTAAAAAAGCGGAATTTGATTTGGATTTTTTTATTTTAATGTTTTCCGCCACGGTAATATGTGTAATGGGTTTGATGATCAATAATTTAGCCATAATTATTGGATCCATGATTATTTCCCCGCTTTTATACTCGGTGATCGCGATTTCGGTAGCGCTTTTGGAAAAACATTTTAAAACTTTCTTCAGTCAATTGCTTTATCTGTTAATGAGCGTGTTGATAGTTGTGCTAACTGCCGGGATTATAGCCTTTATGTTTCCGGTAAGCCCTAATCCCCTATTGGTTAACCAAAATTATCAAGATTATTATTTATTTTATTTTATTATCGCATTTTTTAGTGGACTGGCAGGAACTTTTTGTTTTTTTTGGCCCAAGATTATTAGCGCTTTCACGGGAATTGCTATTTCAATCGCACTTTTGCCGCCCTTTTGCATGTTAGGTATTTCTTTAGCTACCGGATTAAACACTACCCCGACCTTAATAATCGTTTGTTTGAATATATTGGGAATTATTTTAGGCTCGGTGATGATTTTGTTTTTTATTGGTAAAAGATCATAAAACTCATATAAATTCTTAACAGCTTTGATTTCTTTTTTTTAGGCCAAACCGGCACAGGATCAAACTGTTACTCTAAACCGGTGACATTAAAAATAGAATCGGGATTAATTACTAGACTCCATTTAGCGGTATAAAGCACCACAGCGATTGATAAAACATATATTATACAGTCCACAATAAAAGAAATTTTGCCGGAAGTCTTCAAATAAACTTGAATCAGATAATTAACAAACATAAAATAAGTTGCGGAAATAATTATACTAGCGGTCAGATAGCTGAAGGGCAGAAAAAAAACCGCCCAGCTAATCGTGGTTAAACTATAAGCTAAAATCAAGCTTAATAAGTATATGTTAATTTTAGTGTTGGTTGGTAAAATTTTTCTTAATAACTGGATACTAATTAAACCGGTAATAATAAAAATAGCGGTTAATATTTGCCAAATAGCCACGATTTGATTTAACCAAACCGCAAAAACACCGGCGACAAGAAGAAATAAAGTAATAATGGAACTTATCAGAGTGATTTTTTTACAAAATTCACTTTGGGGTCGACGGTTTAAAACATAAACCGAGTAAAGTATAAAATAAAAAACCAAGCCCGAGCTAAAAATATATATTTGTTTGATCAGCGCTTGATCGACATAAAAAGCTAATAAAGCGGCGCCGATAAAAAATAAAACCGGTAAAAAGGGAATTTTTAAACGGCCACTGATTTGCCAGCTAGCGATTAAAACCACAATTAAAAGCGCTTCTAAAATCCAGGTAGTCTGTTGCTGGTAATATATTAAAGCTTCAAAACCAATGATAAATAAAACGGAAAATATTAATGGTTTTAAGTAAAGCAACATTTTAGCTAGATTATTATTTATTTTGTGATCGAATCGATTTGTTTTTGAGAGGACAAGCTATTTGGGTTTCATAAGAGGAAAAATCTGACATTCGCGCATTGATTTATTCATTAAAAAAGAAAAAACTCTTTCGCTCATACCGAAACCGCAAACCGGAGGCATTCCGTATTCCAAAGCTTGAACAAATGCTCGGTCATGCATTTGCGCTTCTTGATCGCCGGCGTCCCGTAATTGCTGTTGAGCTTTAAATCTCTGGGCCTGATCAATGGGATCATTTAACTCACTATAGCCGTTGCCTAATTCGCTACCGGCAATAATAGGATGGAATCTTTCGGTTAAATTTGGATCGTTTTGAGTTTTTTTGGCCAAAGGTGAAAGCATAACCGGAATATTTACCAAAAAACCGGGTCCGGCGATTTTTTTACGGCAATATTTCCATAAATTATCAACAGCTCTACTTAAATTTAAACCTTTTTTTTCATAACTCACGCCCAATTGATCCAATTTAGCTTTAACCGTTTTTAAATCGGTTTTTAAAATATTGATTTTGGTTTGTTGTTCAATGGTTTTGGTAAAATCATAAATTTGCCATTCTCGACTTAAGTTAACTTCAAAACCACGAATTGAAAATTTTTGTGTGCCAAAAGTATGCTGAGCCACATAGCGAAACAGTTCTTTAACTAAGTCCATGCCTTTTTGAAAATCAGCATAGGCCATGTAAAATTCCATTTGAGTGTAATCCTGCAAATGTTCTTGATCCATGCCTTCGTTGCGAAATTGTCGACCAATTTCAAAAGTTTTTTCCAGACCGGCCACCATCAAACGCTTTTGCCAAAGTTCACCCATGGAAATTCTTAAATAAACATCCAAATCAAGAGCCTGATGATGAGTAACAAACGGGTTTGCGTCAGCGCCGCCGGCTACGGTTTCCAAAATCGGGGTTTCCACCTCCAGAAAACCTCTTTTTTTCATGAAACTTCGAACACTGTTCCAAAAAATATCCTTTTTATATAACATGGCTTGCACTTCCGGATTGAAAAGAATATCCAAATATCTTTGTCTCAGCTTCAAATCTTGATTTTGCAGGGTTTTATGTTTATCTGGCAAGGGTCGAATAGATTTAGCCAAAAGCGTAATTTCTTCTGCCATAATGGATTTTTCTCCTTTTTTGGTATCGTATCTTTTACCTTTAATGCCAACAAAATCGCCTAGATCTAAATTTTTCGTGAAAAAATTAAAATTTTGTTCACCGAGTTCTTGCTGATTTAAAACGGCTTGAATCCGGCCAAATTCATCCTTAATTTGCAAAAAAGCGATTTTACCCATTTTTCGCAGTAACATAATACGACCAGCAATAACCGCTTTTTGACCGATCGATTTTTTGAGCGCCTGATCGGAAGGTTGCTTGGGAAAAGATAAAGATGGATAGGGGTTTATGCCTTTTTGCTCAAACCTTTTGAGTTTTTGAATTCGATCTTGAATTAAATTGGCCATTTTTAGAGTTTATTTTTAACGCTTAAAAATAAAAACATGTTGATTAAAATATTTTTAACATAGATCTATAAAAAAGGGAAATCGGAAGCATTTATCAATTTACGCAAGTCGCGGTTTCTTGGTTTAAAATAAATGATTGATATTGTTCCTGGTCGGGCTTTTTAAAAAAAACTTTGACCTGGACATCATTATCCACAATGGAAATTTGATAAAAAACCCCGGCATCTTCAAATTGCTCGGCTGGCGATAATTTTTTCTGAGCTTTGTAAAACCCTTGTAAGGTATAGTATTGGGTCTGATTTTGTTGGCTTACACAAAATTCCTCGATATGACCGGAAAACACCGCTTTAACCTGATATTGATCAAATAAACGCCGAATTTTTTCTCCATTATAAAGCAGTTGTTCGCGAATCTTAACCTGAGTTGAATCCAAAGGAGGCTGATGCAAGAAAACAATAACTTGATGATTCCAAGAATTTTCTAATAATTTTTTTAACCAAACAAATTGTTCTTGGTTGATATAACCTGGATAAAATTTATGTTCGGGATCGGCTGATCGCGCTGCGTTTTGATGGGTTTTGGGAATAAAATTACCATCCAAAAAAATCAAGCGATGCTGTTTGATATCCAAATAGTAATAAGTATTTTGATAACCGGTTAGTTGTAGCCATTTTTCTTTGGGAAAAGTATCAACCTCATGATTGCCCAGCACATAAAAAGTAGGGGCTTGCAATTGGTTAAAAATTTTTTCAAGTTCTAAATAAGTTTGAACCGGCTCTTGATCTCGTCCATCAATAAAATCGCCTAAATCAACAACTATATCCGGTTGAAATTCATTATTCATGTTTTGCACAAAAGCCTGAGCCGGTTTTGTGCATTTTCGATTTAATCGCCAAGAATTTTGATCATCATCATATTTACCATAACATTGAATATCGGTGGTTAATCCAATTTTTAGCTGTTGATCGGGAACCGGATGAATTTTTTCTGGATTTTGACCAAGTAAAGAATTTAGAAACACCAAAAACAAAATTATCCCTGCTAGACCGGCAACCGTAAGATAAATTTTAGTACGGCGGGAAAGCTTGCTAGCCATTGCTAAAATTAGCGCTAAGAAATTAATAAACTTAATCCGGTCTTAAAACTCGACCGCTTCTTTCACCGGTAAGCTTATAATTTAAAATAGCTAATTTTCCGTTGATAAACAAATGTTTAATACCTTGGGAGTATTGAAAAGGTTTTTTAAGCGTGGCTCGGTCTTGAATCTTTTTCGGATCAAAAACAACTATATCGGCTTTTTTGTTTTTTTCTAAGGTACCGATTTGTTTGTTTAAATTAAATTTTTCCGCGGGTATTCGGGTTAGCTTGGCAATTGCGGTTTCTAAACTTAATAATTTGTCTTTAAGTACGAATTTTTTAAGAAATCTTGGGATTGAGCCAAAGCAGCGAGGATGAACCAAATCGCCGGTCTGGCGATGTTTTTTATGATAACCGGCCGCGTTAGTGGCAACCATGGCAGCTTGATGCGCCAAGGCCTTTTTCACGTTTTTTAAACTCATTAATTCGATTATGGTGGTCATGGTATCGTCTGAGGATATTATTAAGTCCAAAACCACTTCCTCGCTGGTTTTGCCTTGGTTGGCGGCGATGTCGGCTACCCGATAGCGTGGCAGCGCGTATTTTATTTTAGAAACCCCGATAATAATATCTCCGTAGTCAAAATCATTATTTTGCATTTCTTGACTGATTTTTTGTTTAATAGCCGGATCTTTAAGCCGTTTAAGCAAAGCGTGTTTGCCGCCTTCAACCGCCCAAGAAGGTAAAAGCGTGTATAAAACCGGACCGGCTTGGGTGTATGGATAAACATCAAAATTAATATTTAACCCTTGCTCGCGCTTGGTTTGAATTGACTCCATAACTTGATCTTGCAGAGACCAACTTTCCCGACCGCAGGCTTTGAGATGAGATATTTGCAAATTAACTTTGGTAATTTGAGCGATTTTTAAAGCTTCTTTAACTGAGGCCAGCAAATCTTGCCGTTCGCCGCGGATGTGGGTGGTGTAAACCGCGTTATGTTTTTTAACGATTTGAGCTAAACTGACCAATTCCTCGCGAGAAGCGATTTGAGCGTGAGTATAAACCAAGCCGGTTGATAAGCCTAAAGCCCCTTGTTTAAGGGCTTTATCCAAACTCATGGAAAAAATTTTAAGCTCTTGTTTGGATAAAGGACGAACTTGATTGCCAATTAATGAACGACGCAAGGTATTGTGGCCGATCAGGCTTGCAAAATTAAGACTTAATCGATATTGATTTAAAAAATCATAAAATTGGCCAAAAGTTTCCCAACGTACCAAAGCTTTGGAAATATCAATGTATTTACGGATAGAATCAATGCCTTGCTCCTTAAAAATCGGAGCCAATGAGGATCCGCAATTGCCGCCAACTATACTGGTAATGCCTTGATACAATAAACTTTCCTGCCCCGGATATTCAAAAAGCGTCCAATAAGAATCGGAATGATTGTTCACGTCAATAAAACCGGGGCAAACAATAGCGTCTTGAGCGTCAATTTCCAAATAATTGCCGTTGGAAGGAATGGAGTCCAGAGCTTGGATTTTATCATCACGCACTAAAATTTGGCCTGAACGAGCTTTTTTACCGGTCCCGTCAATAATTGTGCCGTTTTTTATTAAATATGCGGTAGCTGAAGGCATGGAAATAAACAAGATTTAGTTTTTTATTTGCAATAAGCCGGATTGAAGTTTGAGTTAGGATCATCCGATGCATTCTGTTCTTCGGTTTCAACATAATAATCAATTTTACAACCTCTGGTCGAGTTTAAAGAATATAAGTATTCTCTTTCTGGAGATAAAGGATCTTTAATATTATCAATATCAATGTAAGGTTTTAAAGCTTGTTTCCAATCGGGAGCCGATGATGAGCAATTAGGACTTTCCGGATAACAACCATTCTTGTCAAAATAAGCGGACGCGGCTAAAGCAATTTGATTGACATCGGTTTGTCTTTTACGATCGCGAGAGGTTTTAAGAGCGCGGGTAACCGCCATGATCACAATGGACATTAATATGCCAATAATGGCCACTACCACTAAAATTTCAATTAAAGTAAAGCCGTTTTCCCGATTTTGTTTTGATTTTATCATATTTTGGTTTTAATAATTAATTAAATTGTTTTTAAATTTTCCCCAACCAGTTGAGCCAAATCAACTAATCGTTGGGCATAACCCCATTCATTATCATACCAGGCGATAATTTTAACTAAATTTTTATTTTGCACCATGGTCTGTTCCAAATCAACAATACTGGAATATGGATTACCGATAAAGTCTGAAGAAACCAAAGGCCTGGTTTCGCAGCTTAAAATTCCTTTAAGTTGGTCTTGCGCGGCTTGAGTCATTAGCCGGTTAACGTCGGCAACATTCGCGGGTTTGCTAATCTGCATAACAGCGTCCACAAGAGAAACACAAGGAGTGGGCACCCGAATAGCCATACCATCGAATTTCCCTTCAAGTTCGGGAAGAACTTGGGTAACGGCGATAGCGGCGCCGGTCGTGGTCGGAATCAAATTAACAGCGGCCGCCCGAGCTCGACGTAAATCTTTGTTTGGTCCGTCCACAAGATTCTGAGTGGAAGTATAGCTATGAATTGTGGTCATCAGCGCTTTTTCTATGCCGAGTTGGTCATTAATGACTTTGGCAACCGGCGCTAAACAATTGGTGGTGCAGGAAGCATTGGAAATTATCAAGTCCTTTTCCGGATCTAAAGTTTGTTCATTACAGCCTAAGCAAAAAATTTTGGTGTCATCTTTAGGCGGAGCGGAGATAATAACCCTTTTAGCGCCTGCCTCTAAATGAGGTCGAGTCTTGATTTGATCTTTAAAAATACCTGTGCATTCCAAAACAATATCAATATCCAACTCTTGCCAAGGCAATTTGCCCGGATCCGGCTCATCGGAACAAGGAATGGCTTTTTGGTCAAGATAAAGATTATCTTTATCGGCTTGAACTTCATAATCGTAAGCGTTAAAAACCGAGTCAAATTGAAGCAAATGAGCCAAAGTTTGATTATCGGTTAAATCATTGATGGCTTTGACTTCTATATCCGGACGCTTTTCAGCGATTTTAAAAGCGGCGCGGCCGATTCGACCAAAGCCGTTGATAGCGATTTTTAGCATTTTTACGTGTTAATGTTTATAAATAATAATTTCCTTGAAAATAAAGATTGTAGTGGTTGCTCTGATTTTCGTGGATTTCCAAATAAATTAATCTTATAATTATTCTCTCAAACCAAGATACTTTACTTGATCCGTAATTTTTTCGTTTAATAAATCATGATATAAATCCTCTAAATTTTTTTCATAAATTTCTCGACCACCTAAACCAAATACGCAATATTGGATTAACGGTTTAAACTCTTGCTTTAAAAGAGCGCTGTTTACCTCTTTGGCTAGCGGAGCATCGCTGCCTGGCGAAGTAGCTCGGTCAAGAATAGCTAAATATTTTAAATCTCTTAATAAATCGGCAAGTTCATTTTGAGGAAATGGCGTAAATAACCTAGGTTTTATCACCCCCACTTTAAGTCCTTTTTTGCGCAGTTTTTTACATACCGATTTAGCGGTGCCGGCGGTAGAACTTAAAACCAAAATTGCCGCTTGAGCGTCTTGCATTTCATAAGCTTCAATTTTAGGATAGTCTCGACCGGTATGAGCGCGTAGTAACTTGGCCATATCATGATAAATTTGGTTAACCTTTTCAATGGCTTCAATATGTTGTCGCTTGGTTTCAAAATAATAATCGGTTAACTGTAAAGCGCCAACCGTAACCGGATGATTAACATCAAGTAGCGGATAATCGGGTTCGTAGCGTTCAATATATTCCTGAATCGAGTTATCGCTCACCAATTCCAGATTTTCAACCGAATGAGAGGTAATAAAACCATCCTGCATAACCATGGCGGGCAGCATAACCTTTTCCGCCAGTTTCAATGCTAGAAAATTATGATCATAAACTTCTTGAGCGTTTTCGCTATAAATCTGAATCCAGCCAACATCGCGAATTCCCATGCTGTCGGAATGATCACAATGGATATTAATTGGTGAGCTTAAAGCTCGATTTGCGACATTCATAACAACAGGCAAACGCAAACCGGAAGCAACTCCAAGAATTTCATACATTAAGGCTAATCCGGCGGAAGAAGAAGCGGTCATGGCGCGAACTCCGGCCGCTTGAGCGCCAACCGCCGCGCTCATAACCGAATGCTCGCTTTCAGCATGGATAATGTCGCTATCAACTTGAGAGTTAGCCACCATTTTGGCAAACTCTTCAATGATAGGAGTTTGCGGAGTAATAGGGTAAACCGGAACCACCGAAGGAGCAATTTGTCTCATGGCTTGGGCGGCTGCTTGAGCCCCGGTTAAAGCTTGAAATTTTTTAGTTAAACTCATTTTGATTTTTATATAGTTGGGTTATAATTTTCTTTGCTTTAATAATCAGTGAATAAAAAATGTACCATGTTTTTTAAACTAAATTTGGAAAATTAACCGCCAAATCTTCGTTGACTTTGAGAATATTGGTTAATGGCTTTTTGTAATTCTTTTTCAGTAAATTCAGGCCAAGCTTTTTGGGAAAAATACAATTGGGAATCCCGAGTGTCCCACATCAGAAACCCACTGGATAAATGAGGATCGTTGCCGGAGCCGGTTCTAATAAGTAAATCAACAGCTGGAAGCTTGGCCGTGTATAAATTTTTTTTAATCTGGGCTTGGGTTATTAATTTCATTTTACCTGTTTTGTACTGTTTGGCAATATTTTTTATAGCTTGCAGCATTTCCAAATCTCCGGAATAAGCCAGTAAAAAAGTTATAATATATTGTTGGTAAGTTTTGGTTTTTTTCATTACTTGTTTAATCAAACCGGCTAGTTGAGCGGGAAATTGTTGTCGCCAATCACCCAAAACATTAATTTTCATTTGATTTTCTTGAATTTCTTTAGAATTAAGCAGTTTTTTAAAGTATCTAAAATAGATGTCAAGCAAAGCCTTTTTCTCAGACAACGGTCTTTTTTTTAAATTATCATGAGAAGAACCCCAAAAAGAAAGGTATTTAATATTTAGCTTTTGAGCCGCTTTTAAAATAATTTCGAGATTTTTAGCTCCTTGTTCATGACCTTGCCAAGGTTTAAGGTTATGTTGCTTGGCCCAACGTCGATTGGCATCCGGAATAATAGCAACATGATTTGGAATTGTCATAAAAAATTATTCAATAATAATATACTTTAACTCAAGCTGAGTTTATCATAAAGATATAAATAAAATATTACACTTGCATCAAGGTTTAAGCAAGTAGTCAATTAAAACAAAACACCGGATTTTAAACCGGTGTTTTTTACAACTTAATCAAATCATTTGAGTTTAAAT
>WJJI01000023.1 GCA_014729795.1 Candidatus Moraniibacteriota bacterium | reverse complement strand
TAAATAATTATTGAATTGGAATTGTTTCACCTAGGTATTTAGGTTTTGAATTAGTAATAATATCTAAGAAAGCTTTAATAACTGCAAAATATTCTCGAAACTTATAATTTCTAATATTAGTGTAAACTCGTAGATCAACCGGATAACCATAGGCGTTAAGACCAAGACTTCTGGCCAAATAAATTGTTCTGGGTTGATGAAAAGCTTGAGTGCAGACAATTAGAGAATCGACTTGAAAGATATCGCGAGCTCGGTAAAGACTGTCATAGGTGTCAAAACCGGCATAATCACTGTAAACATGTTGGGATGGTACTCCTTGGCTAATAATATAATTAACAGCAGCTTCGGTTTCGTTGTAATTAACTCGACTATTATCGGCGCTAACCAAAATGCGCTTTACCTTGCCGGTTTTATATAACTTTATCGCGGCTTGGCAGCGATCAAAAAGGATATGACTCAAGGAACCATCACTATTCACAAGAGCACCCAAAACCAAGGCGGTTTGCTGTTCGGGCAAATCTTGAATATTGGTTTTGATGAACTCTTGAGTGGAGTGTCTAACCCAGAAGTTAACAGAAAAAAACACTACCAAACCAAAAATAATTAATAATAATAAGAATTTAAATGGTTTTTGGATTCTTGGGTTCATTTTATTTTTCAATGGTTTTGTCAATTAAACCGTATTTTTTAGCCGCCTTGGCGTCAAGGTAAAAATCTCGGTCTGTGTCTTTTTCAATTTTACTAATTGGCTGTGAGGTTTTAGTAGCTAAAATTTGATTGATTCTTTTTTTGGTTTCTATAATATGTTTGGCTGAAATTTCAATATCAGAAGCTTGACCTTCGGCTCCTCCCATGACTTGATGCAGCATGATTTGTGAATTAGGCAAGGCAAAGCGCTTTTTTTTGGCGCCGCAAGCTAGCAAAACCGCCCCCATACTGGCGGCTAAGCCGACACAAATAGTGGAGACGTCGCATTTAACATACTGCATAGTGTCATAAACCGCTAAGCCAGCGGTTACGCTCCCGCCTGGAGAGTTGATGTAGAGTTTAATATCAGCATCTTTATTTTGGCTTTCTAGAAACAAAAATTGAGCAATTAAACTATTGGCAATCTCGTCGTTTATTGGCCCGCCCAAAAATATTATCCTTTCCTTCAGTAAACGAGAATAAATGTCATAAGCGCGTTCTCCATATTGAGATTTTTCTATAACAGTAGGGATTAAATTCATAAAGTTATTTAATGATTAAAGTCATTCCTCTGGGGTTAGCAATTTATTTTTCAACCATTGGATAGTTTTTTCATTCACAATAATATTTTCTGCGTATCTTTTTATTTGATCAGTCGAGGCCTTTTCAACAAGTTCGGGTTTTTGATTTTTTAGAAATTCTTTTTTTGTTTTGATTTCCGAAGCCGTAGCTTTAATGTTTTGGTTTTGAGAAATCTTTTGAATCGCTAACATGGTGATTATTCTTTGTTTTGCTTCTTGATCCCAGGCCTCAAGGATTTTTTCTTTGCTAGTTTTCAAGTGTTTTAAGTAACTGTCTAAATCCAATCCCATACTTTTTAAATTTTCTTCAAGCTCCCGGAGCATGTTTTGTTTTTCTTCTTTGATTAAAGTATCGGGCAAGGAGACGCTTGATTTTTTGACTATTTTGCTGATAAGGTTATTTATGGCTTGGTTAATAGTTTGCTTTTTTTTATCCGCTTTTAGGTTTTGTTTGATTACTTTCTTAAAATCTTGCACTGATTGATAATCACCAATTGATTTGACAAAATCTTGGTCTAGTTTCGGCATTTCCACTTTCTGAACTATTTTTACTTCTACCTCAAATTCACCTTGCTTACCTTGAAGTTTTTGATCATGATATTTTTCAGGAAATTTAACTGAAAACTTTTTTTTGTCCCCCGCTTTTAAGCCGATAAGATTTTTTTCAAATTCAGGCAAAAAACGATTTTCTTGATCTCCAATTATTAAAGGTTGGTTTTGCCCGCTACCGCCTTGATAAGGAACTTTGCCCATAAACAATTGGTAGTTAATTTCGACTCGATCTCCTTTTTTAGCGGCTCGGTTTACAGTAATATACTTGGCGCGGGCTTTGCGGATGCGGTCGATTGTCTGATTTACCTGCTCATCGGTTATTGCAATAGAGTCTAATTTTAACGGTTTAACACCAAGATTATTCGCGGTTAAATCCGGTAGCTCGATTTCGGGATACTGAGTAATAGTGGCTTGAAATTTTAAATCTTGACCTTTTTTAGCTTGCTCTGGCTTAACATGCGGTGGGCTGATCGGGATAATTTCCCGCTTAACCATAAATTGAGTTAGTTCTTGCTTCATGGCTAATTCAACCGCTTGTTTAATAGCTTCTTGCTCGCCGATTTTTTTTAATACCTTTTCCTGCGGAGCCTTACCGGCTCGATAGCCGGGCAAAGGATTTTTTTGAGAATAATCCTGGCAAACTTTGGCTAGCTTTTTTTCGATATCAGACCATTTTATGGTAAGTTCAACTTGAATTTGGGATCCGGGTAGTTTTTTGTAAGTAGGCTGTTTGGTTTGAGTATTCATAAGTAATTTTAGGCTAATTTATTTTAAGGCTTGAGTAAATTGCGGCACGATTTGTTTTTTTCTAGAAACCACTTTGGGAAGCTTAAGCAGATCTTGTTCAAGTCGGCCATTCTTAAAAGCTTTTTGAGCTGCTTGCTTTTCTTTGTCGCTAATTAAAAAAAGTAAAGTATAGCCTTGGACTATATCCACAATACCAAAGTAAATCAAATCAAGTTTTTGCTTTTTTTTATGAGCGGCCAAAGCCTTTATGATATCATCTTTAATTGTTAAAGCGTTTTGAGGGTTAACGGTTTCTAAAACCCCGATACCGGTTTTTTTAGAGCCGAATCGAAATTCTTTGTAATCCGTGGTAATAATTTGATTTGGTTTAATACCGGTTAAGTCTGATTTTGCTTCAAACATCTGTTTAGCCAGTTTGGTAATGGAAACTTGAGAGTATTTACTTAAAGATTTGGCGATTCTGCGATCTTGATTGGTGGTAGTGGGGGAGCTAAACTTAAGCGTGTCGGAAATAATGCCAGCTAATAATAAGCTGGCAATTTTTTTATCCATTTTAACCGCGTATTCCTGGTACATTTTTGCCACAATCGTGGAGGAGCTGCCCAAAGGCTCGACTCTAAAAATGATCGGAGCTTCTGTGCTGATGGTAATATCAAGTTTATGATGATCAACCAAGCCTAAAATAGTTGCTTTTTTAAAATCAATAGGAGATTGGCTTTGTTCATTAAAATCGACCAAAAAAATTCGGGTTTTACCTTTTTGAGGCGGTTTAAAAAAGAAAGGCTTTTTCTCTTTAAAAGTTTGTAAAACAAATTGGGTTTCTCGATTAGGCGGATCTGAAATTTTAGCTTGAGCTTGAAATATTTTACCTTTAATTAAAAGGTTTTTTAATGCAATAGCGGCAACGGTGGCGTCGGTATCTTGGTTGGTGTGGCCAAGAATGGTTATGGATTGCATGGTGACTAGTTATTGATTAATTTAGTAATAAAAATTTTGCTTTATCAAAGTTTATTTTTTAACCGCAACCGTTTTGGTTTCGGTAGGGTCAGCTTTCTTGGTTTTTTCAGTTTTGGGTTGATTTTCTTGGTTTTTTTCTTGATCTTGAGAGGATTTTTGGTTTTGCGTTGCTGATTCTTGATCCGGCTCGGTTGATTTTTCTTGCTGGTCTGTTTGTTCGGTTGATTTGGATTCTAAATTCCTATCTTGATCTTCTTCGGTTCTTACGTCAATTTTCCAACCGGTTAAACGAGCGGCTAAACGAACATTTTGCCCTTTTTTGCCAATAGCCAAACTCAATTGGTCGGGCTCAACGATTGCGAGAGCTTCTTGCTCGGTTTGATTAAGATCAACATATTTAATCTTAGCCGGAGCCAGAGCTTGGCTTATGTAGGATTTAGCGTCAGGATTGAACTCGATTATATCGATTTTTTCTCCACCTAATTCATCAATAATAGCTTGTACCCGGATACCTTTTTGTCCGACACAAGAACCGATCGGATCAATACTGGGGTCCTCTGATTTAACCGCAATTTTTGATCTGGAACCGGCTTCACGGGCGATGGATTCGATAGTTACAGTGCCTGCAAATATTTCCGGCACTTCTAATTGAAAAAGTTTAACTACAAGTTTTGGATTAGAACGGGAAAGGATAACCGTGGTATCTTTAAAATCTTGGCTGACTCGATCAACGTAAACCTTGATTCGCTGGCCAACCCGATAGTTTTCTTGAGGGATTTGTTCGCCTGGGAATAACACGCCAATCATTTTACCCAAATCCAGATAAACATTGTGATTCTCGATTCTTTGAACCGTGGCGGTGACCACTTGACCTTCTTTGTCTTTGAATTCGTTATAAAGATTGTCTCGTTCAGCTTCGCGTAGTTTTTGAATAATAACTTGTTTAGCGTTTTGAGCGGCTACGCGGCCAAATTGATTTTGCGGTTTTAGCTTGATTTTAATTTCATCGCCGACCTTAGCGCCTTTTTTAATTTCTTTGGCGTCTTTGAGTAAAATATCTCTTTCTTCACTGAATTTTGGCAGGGCTTCCCGGGGTTGTTCTTGAGTTTGGTCTTTTTTTTGAACTTGAGGAACGGTCTCTTTCTGAGTGGCTTGATGCTTGGTATTGGAATCTTGGGTTTGTGTTTCAAAAACGCGAGTGTTTTTATCCACTACTTGTTTAATTTGATAAAAAGACGCGGTCTGAGTTTGAGGGTCAAAGTCGGCCTTAATGATTTGACCCCGGCGACCGTAATCTTTTTTATAAGCTGCGGCTAAAGCTTCTGAAATTATTTGAATTAGAGTTTTTTGGTCCAAGCCTTTTTCCTCGCAAATTTGAGTAATGGCAGCGGTTAGCTCTTTTAAATTAATATTTTGAACTGTTTTATTTGTTGTTGGGGTCATTTTTATTGTTTAAATTGATTTAGTTAGCTGTGAAAAATAGCTTTTTGCTTAATTGCAATGCTATGAGTTTTTTAAAAAAAGTCCGACACGGGTACCTCAACCTATGCGGACTTGATCTATATAAAAAGATAGACTAAATTATAGACAGTGTCAACTAACAATTAATACAACGAAATGAAAATAAAAAATATTCAAGCATGGGAGATTTTGGACTCAAGAGGCAATCCGACCATTAGGGTAAAGCTAACTATAGATTCGGGTGAGGATTTTTACGCTAATGTGCCCTCCGGAGCTTCAACCGGTGTTCATGAGGCGCTTGAGCTTCGCGATCATGATCCGAACAGATTTCATGGCAAGGGGGTTTTAAAGGCGGTGGAAAACGTGAACACGTTGATAAAAGAGAAATTACTTGGCAAGAATGTGAGGTTGCAAACCGAGATAGATAAAACCATGTTGGAATTAGATGGCACGGATAACAAATCAAAATTAGGCGCCAACGCGATTTTAGGCGTTTCTTTAGCCGTTGCGCGCGCCGGAGCTTTTACTGAGCAAATGTATTTGTTTGAGTATATTCATTATTTAAGTCAATTAAAGCCTGAAATCAGCTTACCCACGATTAAATGTAATGTTATTAATGGCGGAGCGCATGCCAACTGGGGCTTGGATTTTCAGGAATACATGTTGGTTCCAAATGGAATTGATTCGACCAACCGGGCTTTAAGAGCTTTAAGTGAAATTTACACGGAACTAAAAAAGAGATTAAAACAAGCGAATCAAGCGGTTTCAGTAGGGGATGAAGGAGGATTTGCTCCAAGGATGAATAATAATCAGGAACCATTGGATTACTTAATTGACTCGATTGAAAAAGCCGGTTATAAACCAGGCAAGCAGGTTAGTTTAGCCATGGATGTAGCGGCTTCGGAATTTTATAATCAAGATAAGCAAAGGTACGAGTTAAAAACGGAACAAAAACAATTATCTGGTCTGGAGTTGTTGGATTATTATAAAGAATTGGTAAATAAATATCCGATTATATTAATAGAAGACGGCATGGCTCAGGATGATATTGAAAATTGGATTAAATTAAACTCAGAATTAGGCTCGAAAATCGCGGTAATGGGAGATGATTTTACCGTGACCAATAAAAAAAGGCTGAGCTGGGCAATTGATAAAAAGGCTTTAAATAGTGTGTTGATTAAACTAAATCAAATTGGTACGGTTACCGAAACCTTTGAAACCATGGAATTAGCTTATGAGCGCGGTTTAAAAACATCGGTTTCACATCGAAGCGGGGAAACTTGCGATGATTTTATTGCTGATTTCGCGGTAGGAACCGGAAGCGATTGGATAAAATCTGGATCCGTAGCTCGAAGCGAGCGCATAGCCAAATATAATCGTTTAATTGAAATTGAAAGAAATCATTTTTAGGTAAATAATAACAATGAAAACAAAAACCCCAAATTTAGCGGTTATTTTAGATGGTTTTGGCATGGGACCAAAATATCCGGGTAACGCGATTGAATTGGCTGTTAAACCAACCTTTGATTATTTGAAAAAAAGGGGCCTGTACACAGAATTAACAGCGCACGGACAAGCCGTGGGTTTGAATAGGGATCAAATCTCTGGAAGCGAGGTTGGGCACATGAATATTGGTTGTGGTCGAGTGATTAAACAAGAGGTGGTGCGTATTAATGAAGCAATTGAAAATGGACAATTTTTTAAAAATCAAGTTTTTTTGGAGCTGATTGCTCATTTAAAAAAATTTAGTTCAAGCTTGCACTTAATTGGACTACTTTCCCAAAAAGACAGTCCGCATTCTAATTTTTTACATTTTAAAGCTTTATTAGAATTAGCTAAGCGTAATAGCGTAAAAAAAGTTTTCGTGCATTTTTTTACCGACGGACGGGATTCTTCACCAAAAAGCGCGAAAAGGTTTCTGGACAAATGGGCCGGAGCGATGCAGCAAATTGGAATTGGTCAAATTGCTTCCATTGGAGGGCGTTTTTACGGAATGGATAGGACCAAGAACTGGAAAAGATTAAAGAAAGCATACAATGCTATTGTTTTTGGTAAAGGTAAAAAGGCTAATTGCGCGGCAGAGGCCATTGATAAAGCCTATCAAAACGGTTTGACCGATGAGTTTATCCCGCCTACCACATTGGTAAGCGATAATGAGCCAATCGCTACCGTTAATAATCAGGATGGAGTTGTGTTTTTTCATTTAAGGTCTGATCGAGCTCGGCAACTAACCAAACTATTTGTTTTAGATGAATCCAAAGAAACCAAGCTGCCTAAACCAAGGTTAAAGAACTTAAAATTTGTGACCTTAACCGGTTTCGGGCCGAAAATTAACGTTAAAACCGCTTATAATAATTTTACCACCAAGATTACCTTGGTGAATAACTTGAAAAAAATTAGACAACTATACGTGGCGGAAACTGAAAAATTTGCTCATATTACTTATTTTTTCAATGGCCAACATTCAGAAGTAACCGCGGGAGAAGACAGGATCATGGCGCCCTCGGTTAAGGTAGATAATTACGCCAAAGTACCTAAAATGAGCGCGGGGTTAATTACCAACCAAGTGGTTCAAGCATTAAACAAATCTTCTCATGATTTTATATTAATTAATTTTGCAAACCCGGATATGCTGGGCCACACTGGAGATATTAAAGCTACGGTTAAGGGACTTGAATTTGTCGACCAATGTTTGGCTCGGCTTTTTAAAATTATTAGTAAAAAAAAGGGGAATTTATTTATTTTTTCCGATCATGGCAACGCGGAGCGGATGCTAAATGAAAAAACCGGAGAAAAGGTGACTTTTCACACAGCTAATCCGGTACCCTTTATTTTTTATAGTCATAAGCGTCTGGGACGTAAACTAGCTCAAGGTGGTCAGTTAAGCAATGTGGCGCCAACCATACTTGAAGTCTTGGAAATTGATCAATATAATGAAATGGATAAGTCATTATGGTAATAAAACCTAAGCTAAAAAAGAATCAACTAGGACTTTCACGCTTGAGTAATTATTAAATAAAATACCGCGATTTTTGTCAGCTTTATATTACAGGTTTAATGAAAAATCCGGCATTTTGTACAAAAAATTTTAAGCGCGTAAGTTCATAAATTTTTTAACTAGAAATGAAAGTCAGTTTAACCACAATTGGATCGGCGACCGAGGATACTTTTTTGGTATCTAATGATATTATGGTTATTGATAATCACGAGAGGGATATTACTTGCGAAAAACTGATAGCTTTTGAATACGGAGCCAAATTACCAACTGAATATTTTGAATCCCATGTTGGCGGGACCGCAGTGAACGTGGCCGTGGGTTTGGCGCGACAAGGAATTGAAACCGCGGTTTGCTCGGTAATTGGCAATGATAACGCCGGCAGAAATGTTTTACAGGTTTTGGAAGGAGAAGGCGTGGATACTGAATTAATCAATGTTAACCGAAAAAACAAAACCGATCGATCATTAATTATTATTGATAACAAAACCAAAGAACGAACCATTTTTGTGCATAAAGACGCGGGCAAGGAGACAGAGCAAGATTTTTTAAGAATAAATACGGACTGTATTTATTTATCTTCTCTAAAGTATAACTGGCAGAAAACCTTTAATATTGTTATTAAATTGGCCAAGAAAAAAAACAAAAGGATTTTTTTTACCCCCGGAGTTCTGCAGGTTAGGGCCGGCATGAATAAATTAAAAAATTTCATGAAAGTGGTGGAAGTAATTTTTTTAAATTTAGACGAAGCCATAGAATTCAGCCTTGCTAAGATTAAGAATAAAGAAATTGATTTTCAAAAAGATTCAAAAAATATTGAAAAATTAGCAAAAATAATCGCAAGCACCGGTCCAAAAGTGGTGGTAATTACCGCTGGTTCAGCCGGAGCTTATATTTATCACAAAGGCTTGAAACATTTTAAACCAAAGCCGGTACAAATTCAGGATATAACCGGGGCCGGCGATGCCTTTGCCAGCGGGTTTTTAGCGAAATACTTACAAGGAGAAACCATAGAAAAAGCGAGTCGAAACGCAATTTTGAATTCAAGCTCAGTGATTGCTGAGGTCGGGACTTTGGTTGGTCTAAGACAATTTTAAATTAGGAATTAACAAAGTGATTGATTTTTACCAAAATCAAGCAAAGCTTGTAGAAAAACAAACCAAGAACAGCTTATTAATCAAAGCGCCAGCAAAAGTTAATTTAACTCTGGAGATTTTAAATAAAAGAACAGACGGATATCATGAATTAATGAGCATAGCTTCGGTGATTGATTTTTACGATATAATTAAAATTAGCTTTAAAAAAAAGGAAAAAGCCAATCAGGCGTCTATTCTGTTTGATAGTAATATAAAGAATTTTGATTTTTTAAACCATAATAATGTGGTAAAAGCAGCGCGGCAATTTTTATTAAATTTTGCTCCGCCAATCTATAATTATTACAGGATAAATATTTATTTAAACAAACAAATTCCGGTTGGTTCGGGTTTAGGCGGTTCCAGCACTGACATAGTAGGGGTTGTTTATACTTTTATTCAATTATTCAAGATTAAAATAAACGCCCGACAACTTATGGGTTTTTTTAACAGCTTAGGAAGCGATTTACTGATTTTTTATTATTCAGGCATGACTGTTTTAAGCTCAAGAGGGGATCAAGCTAAACGGATCACCGGATCCGGAATACGAGCCCCAATTTTATTAGTTTTAAACTATAATAAAATTTATAAAACCAAAGATATTTTTGATTCTTATAAGCTCAAGATTACAAAAAAGCCCGGTCAGACCTTGACCTTGCTTAAAGTATTAAAAAACCAACCGGATTGGTTAGAAAAAATAGCAAAATTACTGTATAATGATTTAGAAAAAGCAACCCGGGTTGAGCAAGGATATTTAAAAACCATAAAGCAAAACCTATTACAACAAGGAGCCTTGGGAACCGTAATGTCCGGTTCTGGCCCTTCGGTTATGGCGATTTTTAAAAATAATAACAAGTTAAAAAAAGCTTATAAAAACCTTAAAGTAGCTTGGCCGGACTTGACCATGGTTAAGCTTTTAAAAAAGTAGAACAAAGAACTAAGGTTTAAGCTCCAAAGCTAGCTATAATAATAAAAGATATGTTTTTAAAAATAATTGTTTTTTTTATTTGTTTAAGCGCTTATATTTACGGCGCCTTGACTACTAAATCGGAAATCGGATTTCCTGGTTTTATAGGTTTGGTAGCAACTATTATTTGGATGATGTTTGAATAGATTAAAAAAATTAATTACTTTATCAGTAAACAAATTAATTATTTCAAGACGTAAGCCATATAATTTTTAAGTAGGAGGCGATGATGTATGAGTCTATAAATTATAAAAAAAGAGACAATCAGCTGGTTCAGTGTAATACTTGTTCGCATTTTTGTGAAATCCAACCCGGAAATGTTGGTGTTTGCGCGGTACGAAAAAACATTCAAGGCAAATTGGAATTATTAGTTTATGGTCAGGCGGCTGCGGCAAATATTGATCCGGTGGAAAAAAAACCATTATTTCATTTTTATCCGGGGTCTCAGACTTTTTCAGTTGGCACTCTGGGCTGTAACTTTCGCTGTGATAACTGTCAAAATTATGAGATTTCTCAAATAGATAAACTTAAACTGGAACAGTCTTTGCAAAATTATGGTATTGCGATTAGCGCTCAAGAAATTGTTGATAGGGCTTTAAATGGTAATTGTAAAAGCATTGCTTATACTTATAACGAGCCAACCATTTTTTTAGAATATGCTTTGGATATTATGAAATTAGCTCGCAAAAAAGGTTTGAAAAATATTTGGGTTTCAAATGGATTTATGTCTAACAGCACTTTGGAGATGATCGCGCCATATTTGGATGCCATCAACATTGATTTAAAATCGTTTGATCAAGATTTCTATCAAAAGTATTGTGGAGCGGATTTGCCAATAGTGAAGCAAAATTGTCAGCAAATCATAAACTATAATATTTGGTTGGAATTGACTACTTTGATTATTCCAGATTACACGGATGATTATAAAATGCTTGGCAAATTAACAAATTTTATTAAAAATCGTTTAGGCGAGCAAGTCCCTTGGCATATTAGCGCTTTTAGTCCGGAAATTTCCTGGAAAATGCGTGACGGCAAACCTACAAGTTTAGAGCTGCTTTATAATATTTACAAGATCGGGAAAAAAGCCGGATTAAAATATGTGTACGCCGGCAATGTTGTGGATGAAGGTCTTGATGATACGGTTTGTGATCACTGCAAAGCCAAGGTGATTAAAAGAATCGGCTATAAGGTGTCTAATAATTTAGATGATAACAAGTGCTTTAATTGTCAAAGGGAAATCCAAGGAGTTTTTAAATAAACAAAATTTATGCACTCGGTGAATTTTTAAAACATTAACATTGCGACTTTGACCAAACATGTTTAATATGCCTTACAAAAATCCTTGCATTTTTAAAAGAATTTTCCCAAACGCATCAATTCTAATAAATTTAAATTCAAATTTTTAAATATTTTAATGCTTAAATTCGCAGCCATTACTCCACACCCTCCAATAATTGTCAAAGAGATTCTTCCCGCAGATAGTATTGACAAGGTTGAGTCCACCATTAAAGCAATGGAAGATTTAGCCGGAAGCTTTAAAAAAACAAAATGCGAAACCGTGATTGTGATCTCTCCACATGCTCTCATGCATGAGAATAGTTTTGTTATCAATAACGCCCCTAAGCTAAGTGGATCATTAGCGGATTTTGGATGGTTGAAAGAATTTGAATTTAAAAATGATTTTGATTTACTTGCGCAAACAAAAGTCGAACTAACAAAAGCTCAGATTGATTTTCAGTTAGCGGAAAATCGACTTGACCATGGAACATTGGTGCCGCTTTATTACTTAAGTCAAAATCAGGATTTTAAGGTAATGGTATTTTCATTTTCGTTGCAAAACTTGAAGACTCATTATCAATACGGTCAAATTTTGGCTAAAGTTTTTAAAAAACAAAAAACCAGAATCGGAGTGATTGCTAGTGGTGATTTATCTCATCGTTTAAGTAAAGACGCTCCAGGTGGTTTTTCTCCTCAGGCCAAAAAATTTGATCAATTGTTGTTAGAGCATTTGCAGAATCAACAAATCCAAAAGCTTATTAATTTGCCGCCGGCTTTAATTCAGGAAGCCGGGGAGTGTGGATTACGCTCCATTGCGATATTATTGGGGATATTAAATGATCAAGAATGGGAATTTAGCCAATTAAGCTACCAAGCGCCTTTCGGGGTTGGTTATTTAACAGGAAGAATTATTTTATAATAATGAATCATTATCTTAAATTAGCAAAAAATACCGCAAAGAAATATTTAGAAAATGGTGAAATCTTAAAGCCAGATTGGGAAGAATTACCAAAACAATTTAAGCAGTTTCAAGCCGGAGTTTTTGTGTCGATTTATAATGAAAATCAACTTAGAGCGTGTATTGGCACAATTGAGCCGCAAAGAGAAAATTTGGCTTTGGAGATAATTCATAACACGGTTGCGGCTTTAACTCAAGATTTTAGATTTAGAGCGATTGAAAAAAACGAAGTTTCTGATTTAAAATTTGAAGTAAGTGTTTTGTCTAAACCTGAATTAATAAATAGCTATAAAGAATTAGATCCAAAAAAATACGGCGTAATCGTTAAAAATAATACGGGACAAACCGGAGTTTTGTTGCCAGAATTGCAGGGAATTACAACTGTTCGCGAGCAAATTGAAACTGCGGCGACAAAGGCTGGAATTGATCCGGAAAGTCAGGATTTAGAGATTTATCGATTTTGGGTAGAAAAACACAAGCAATAAAATAAAAATCAAAAGTTTAGTAATTTTTTAGCCAAAAACTGACATCTGTTTAACTTATAAATTGTTAATTTATTATGAAAATCTTGGCGTTTATCTTGTTGTTATCAATGCCAAATTTTTTTAAGACGGTTTATATCGAACAATACCGGCAAGCATAGGTTGGACATGTTTAGGTTGATCGCGCCGAAAGGAAAAAAACCGTTCCGGGTGGCAAAAGGTGCATAAATCAACGTTTTCAAAATTGTCTGACAAGACCCCGGCTTGAAAGGCTTTAATTTTAATAACCGCTTTTAAGTTCAAATAAAGACGGTTATCAACTTTTTTTATACACTGATCATAGAGTTTAAACTTTTTGGCTAAATCGGATTTGATTTCAAAATGACAGCTGCCGATTCCGGGTCCAATACCAACTAGGGTTTTTTTTAATCTACCATTACATTTTTTAATTGCTTGTAAGCAGTTTTCGATAATACCCAGGTAAATTCCTTTCCAGCCGGCATGGGCAACGGCAATGATTTTTTGTTCAGGTTCATAAAAGAAAACCGGCAAACAGTCTGAAACCGTAACAAATAAAAATAAGTTAGTTGCTTTGGTTAAAAGAGCATCCCCTTTTATGAATTGAACCTTTGAGGAGCCGCTTACTTTTCTACAAAGATTTGAATGAGATAATTGCGCAAAACAGCATTGATTGGTTGGGATTTGATTTTTTGTCAAAAACTTAAGCCGATTTTGATGATTGTTAGGCTGTTTTAATCGCATTGGCCCATGTTTTTTTTCCGAAAAGAAAATATCAATGTCTTGTTTTTGATGAAAAATTGTAAACATAAAACCTTTTCTAATTTTTAGAAAATATTAATTTAAGCCAAAAGAATTAAATTATTGGATGATGGTTTTCTTAAGACTGGCGAGCCTTTTTAATTTTTTGATCCATTTGCTGGTTTATTTTTTTCAGTAGTTTATTGGGATGGTGTTTGAGAAAATTACCCGGAAAAGTAGAAACATTAGGTTTTTTTTGAAGCACTCGGTGGATTTTTTCCTCAAGAGACGTCATTAGATAATCCGGGGCGAAGAGGAAAATATGTTGGCTTTGTTTTAAATTTTTTTTTAAATTATTGATTTGTTTTTCAAATTTTTGTAAAAACTCAGCTTTTATTCGAGTATGTTCATCATTTAAAACCGAGCCGGTTCGGAAAACTTGCCCCTTACCGGAATTTTGAAAAAAGCCTTCTTTATCAGAATATTTTTGTGATTTTAATTCAAAATCATGAATTTTGTTTAAAGCACCTTGTTGAGCTTGATAGAAAACAGCGGCATGCTTAGAAGCGACAATGATAAGACTTTGATTCAGGTTAAACTGGGGAAAGTTCTTGGAGATTTGCATTGATGATGATTAAGAATTATAAAAAGCTTGGGTTAGAGCCTGCTGAACGCTATTCGCTTCCTTGGTGTAGAAATAAATTTCTTGAACGTATCGATTGCCTTTAATTTTGGCCTTTAAACCGGCTTGAATAGGGGTAAATTTAATTCTTTTATTTTGACCGGCGCGAGTAGCTTTAATCATGGCTAAACTGACCTTGGAAACCTGAACCATATTCTGCGCTTTTTTAATAACAGGCTCAGCCTCAGGGATCAAAGTGGTATGTTTTTTTGAAATTTTAGAGCCGGCTTTCTTAAGCATTTTGATGTAAGCTTTTATCTTTTTTAAATTAGATTTATAATTAAGTTTAACATTAATTAAAAATAATTAAAGGCCGAATTAATTGCTTCATAAATATTATTGTTACTAAATCGCTAAAATGAATAAAAAAAATAAAGCCGCTTTAATTATATTAGCATTGATTGTTTTATTGGTCTTTTTTATTTTGTGGCTGTGGAATTCCATTGTCAAGAATAACTTTAAAAAAATCGAGCAAAAGAATATAACCCAAACCTTTAAGTTTAATAAAGAAGAGAACGAGTTATCAACAAATCCAAAAAAGATTTTAGAACAAGCAAACAATCAATGGTTGATTTTGGAAGCGGATTTTCAAAAAAACTTTCAAAGTCTTTTGGAGGAAGACTTTGAACAGAAATACGATCAAGAAAAAGTAAAGCACTCCCTTGACAAAGCAAAAGCTTCGGTTTCAAGAGCGCGGGAATGCATGGCAATTTTCCAGCAAAATAAAAAGAATCAAGATAATAAAAAATATCGGTATTGTGAACTTGTTAAAGACTTTGCCAATAAATATCGGGAAACAGCTGATTTTTTTTATCAATCCAATCAATTAATAGAAAGGTTTTTTAAAATTAGTCAAAGAATTCCAACAGATGAAGATATTAAAACCTTTAAACAATTAGAACAAGTCATTCGGGTATTAAAGAAAAGCATAAATGATATGGATAAGATAATTATCAATATTGAGCAATTTGAGGTTGAATTAGAATCGGCTAAAAAGGCTCAACAAACAACAGTTGATTTTTTAACAAAATTCAAAGAATTTCAGCAGGCCAGACTGGAGCAATTTGAAGTCATCAAACAGGCTGACCAAGATCATCAAATTTCCAAAAAAGATCAAGCTTATCAGGAATTAGCAAGAATTAACCAAGAATTTAACGATAATTTTGAGGAATTTT
The DNA here is from genome assembly GCA_014729795.1 of Candidatus Moraniibacteriota bacterium. Lineage (GTDB taxonomy): Bacteria > Patescibacteriota > Minisyncoccia > CAIUEV01 > JAHKAQ01 > WJJI01. Next base: position 11,540 of record WJJI01000023.1, on the reverse strand, counting down.
TAATTGATAATAATTTAATTTTAGACGAGATGGAGGCGCAAACCAAGGAAATTAACCGGCTTTGGAAAACTATTCGGCCCTGAAGGTGTTTTTAATAATATTTTAATAACATCAGCTGGTTAAAGCTAATATTCACAGTAAATCAACTTAATTCTTGTGCTTGATATAAATTTTTGCTATTTTAAAAGATAATAAGAAGATGATTATTTTTTACATAGTTTTTAATTAGATATAAGAAAATAAATTAAAATCTGTTTTGAAAACTAAAATGAAAAAAAGAAAAAGCAACACCAAGGATATTGACCAAGCAAAAAAAAGCTTAAAACCGTTGATAATTATTTTACAGGTTTTATTTGTAGTGGTTTTTATTGGAAGCGTGGTTGCTTTAATATGGTTTGTAAGAAGTTACAAACAAGCCGCAGCTGAAATTGAACAGTTAAAAAGCCCAGAAGGAAGAAAAGCGGTGGAATTACAAGAAGTTGACCGGGTGTTAGAACAAGTCAAGCGGCATTTAATTATTCCGGATGAAAAGCCGGCCATGGCTTTGATCGAGGATGCCGATAATCTAGCGACAAAAGAGGCCTTTTATCAAGGAGCAAAAAACGGGGATCGAATTTTAATATTTGCTAAAGCGAAAAAAGCAGTTATATATCGACCGGATCAAGATAAAATTGTTAATGTGGGGCCAATTGAGATTGAAGATAAAGCCAAGAACAAAATTAATACCTCACCAACTGAAAATCAAACCAATAACAATCAGGAGAATGAGCAAGATCAAGACTCAGGACAAACTCAAGAACCTGAAGATCGGCAAGAAGAAAGCCAAGCTATACCTCAGGAAACCAAAATTGAAGTCCGCAACGGAACAAACTATCCTGGTTCTGCTCAAACTCTAAGTCAACGACTTCAGGTTCAAGAAGGTTATAATGTCATAGACTGGGGAGATGCTGTTAGAAAGAATTACAATCAGAATGTTATTATTGATTTAACTCAAGGCAAGAAATCAAAATTATTGAATGATTTAAGGCAAAAATTAAACGCTCGAGTAATTATCGAGTTGCCGGCAGATGAAAAAGCAAGCAGAGCGGATTTTCTTATAATAATTGGCCAAGAAATAAAATAAATATAAAATTAAAATATCTATTTTTCTATGATAGAGAATTTAGCCTTAGGGCTAATTTTTTTATTGGAGCTGTAGTGAATAATTATTTTTTTAATTTTGGATAACAGTTTATTTGGTTTGATAACTGTCATTTGGTTTAAATAAGCGGTAGGACCAGGAAAGTTTTTCGGCTTAATGAGCATATCCTTTGATTGGGCTAGATTTTCTAATTTTTGATTTTCAACCTTATTGCGGCCTAAAATAATAAGACTTTGGTCAATTTTTATTAAACGACCAGTTTTAAGCATTTGAACTTGAGATTTCTTTGCTTCAGGGTAAGATTTTAAAAGAATTTTTAGTTTTTTAGAAAACCCAGGATCGGTTAATAAACAACCTCCGGCCGGAGTTGGTAAATCAGAAAAACCCAGGTTCTTGACAAAAGCAAACTGTTTTTTTCTAGACTTGCCAGAAATCGTAAGTAAACTTTGCCGGTTTATTAAACCCTTTTGTTGGTAAACAGTTGGAGACAATAATTTTCCGCTTAATGGTCTGAGAATCTTATTTCGAAGATCAAGCTTTTTTTCAATTAACTGAAATGTTTGAATGTTTTGAGAAAAAGGTCTTTGGCCTAAGACTTCTCCGGTTGCCAAGATTTGAAACCGACCATTAATAAGATATTGTCGAGCGATATTTAACATTAAAAGATGACAATCAACGCATGGATTTAAATTTTTACCATAACCAAATTCGGGTTTTTTCACCAAAGCTAGCTGTTTTTGGTTTATTTTTTTGGTAATTAGAGGAATATTTAAAATTTGAGCTGATTTTTTCACCTCATTATTATTGATAAAAAGGCTTGTAAAATTTAAACCTGTAACTTGAATGTTGTTTTTCTGAAGAATTTTTCCGGCAATTAATGAATCCAGTCCACCGGAAAAAAGAAGTAAAGCTTTGATTGCCATTGTTTTGTTCAAGAATTTTAATTAAATCTAAACAGGGCTTTACAAAAAATCAAGAATAGATATAATAATAACATCTTAACAAATGATCAAAAATATTGAAATCAAAAATAAAAGAGAATCCGGTGATAATAATTAAGCACTAATGTGAGCATGAAGATCGTTTGGAAACTTTTAATATTAGTAATAGTAGCATTAACAATCGGAGGGGCGGTTAAACAGGCTAAAGCCGAAGAAAGAGTAAGCACTTCCGGAGATTTAATAATATACGGTGATATAATTAGTAGTGGCGGAGGTTTTTCATCATCTACCAATTTAACCATGGAAGGAACCATTGGTGAGCCGGTAGCTGACGTGGAAAGCATGAGCGATAATTTTTACAATCGGGCGGGTTTTCAGAATTTGGAAAGAGAGCCGGTAATGGGCTTCGCTATATTAGAAAATATTGCAAACTTGGGAGAGTTAAGCGCCTCGGCAACCGCAACAGGCAATAGTACTTTTAAAGTAATGACTAACAGTGACTTTGGTTATTCTGTTAGATATTATGGTAACACCCTAACCAATCAAGGTAGTGATACAATTGATCCAATAGGCGCCACAGCCGTTACTTCTCAAACCGGAATCGAACAATTCGGCATTAATTTAAAGGCCAATACTGGTTTTGGCGCGGAGCCTAACGGTGGATCGGGTGCAGCTTATGGACAATACGCGATCGCGGATCAATTTGCTTTCAATGCATCGGATAAGATTGCTGAATATACAAGCTACACGGATTGGACGGTTTTTACGGTTTCATATATTGCCAATATAGAAAGTTCAACTGAACCGGGAGATTATCAAACAGATATAACTTTTATAGCAACCGGCAGTTATTAATTGGGATAGTAAATAAAAGATTTGAAAAATTTTGGTGCAAGCCACGCAATTGATTGATAGTATTGAATAAAACGCATAAATTTAAAAATAAATTATGTAGATCAAATAAGCATCTGATTTATCTTAAGAGATTTTAGAGGGATTAATCTTTTAAAGATGATCTTCTCAAAAGATGAGTCTGAGGTCGAAGGTGCTTTTCATAATAATATAAAGACGGATAGTAATAAACAAAGACAACTAATTAGTAATTTTAAAAAGCATGAAAATAAAAAGTAAGTTTAAACTCGGGTTGGCAATCTTTATGGTAGTCATGGTTATTGGACTAACCTTGGCGCCATTAATGAAACCAGCGCGAGCTGCCAGCATCACAAGCGCAAGTGATACCATGACAAGCCTACATGGTAATCACGCTGCTGGCTCCATCAATGCGATCCCCCAGGCTGACATGGTTGATAATGAATCAGTAATTATCAGCGATGGAACCAATACGATGTGTTTGTATTTTGATGTATCTGGCACGTTAGCAGATGCAACCGGTACGTCTCCTGCTTGTCAGGCGGCAACAGAAGCGATCGAAGTTGACATTAGCGCTGATACCACAGCCGCTCAAGTCGCCACTTCAATCGAAACCCAGGCCAATACTGCAGCCACAACTACAGTAACAGCCGAGATTCACACTACAGGCGATAATCGAGTTCAATTAACCAATGACGCCGCGGGAACTGCCGGCAATGTAGCTATTACTGAAGATGTAGCTGATTTGGATTTTATTGTAGTCGGCATGCGCGGTGGCAATACTGCAGCTGATCATGAAATTCAGTTCACTACACCAACCGGAGCTGCTGATACAACAGACACCATTACGGTAACCTTTCCCACAGGATTTGATTTAACAACAATCGGATTCGCGGATATGGATTTATCGTATGGTGCGACCGGTACTGAAACCGATGCTACCTTAGCTGCCGCTCCAGGAGCCGGCGCATGGGGAGCTACGGTAAGTGGACAAATTATTACCTTTCAGTATCCAAGTTCAGGTGGAACCGCTGTGGCTGCAGGAGATGTAGTTATCATTGAAATTGGAACCAATGCCGCAAGTGGTACTAATCAGATTGTTAACCTGAATTCAGTCGGCACTGCCGGAGCTGATGAAGGCGATAATCAGATTTTAAGCATTGGCGGAACTTTTGGTGATAGTGGCCAAATTGCCCTTGGTTTAACCAATGATGACCAGGTGTACGTTGAAGGTAGAGTGAATCAGCAGTTAGAATTTGACCTAAATGAAAATATTTGTAATTTAGGCGAATTAACTGCTAGCACCACTGGCGTATGTTCAGTAACCTTCAACGCTTCAACTAATGCTAGCAGTGGCATGGTTGTTAGTTATTCGGGAACTACGTTAACAAACGCAGCTTCTGACACAATTACTGCGATCAGTAATACCACATCAACCCAAGGCACTGAGCAGTTTGGCTTGAACTTAAAGGCCAACACTACTCCTGCAATTGGAGCTGAAATTACCGGTACTGCGCCAATTTTGGCAGCTGCCGGCAATTACGCAACTGCGGATACCTTTGATTTTGTAACTGGTGATACAGTTGCTAACAGCACAGCCGGAATTAATGACTCTTTAGCCACGGTATCTTTCATGGCTAATGTTGCGTCACTGACCGAGCCGGGTATTTATTCAACTGACTTAACCTTTATTGCTACCGGAACTTTTTAAGTTTCGGGTAAGATATCTAGGTTTTTAAGTTGAAACCTCGAAATCCTCGGTCTGAGCTAATTATCAGGCCGGGGAGAACCGGGGTTGATTTTTTGAAGTAAAGCATTTAACTTAAATTGATAACAGTGATTAAAAATTTTGGTAAATTATTAGAGAAAATTCGGTATTTTTTAAGATTCGGATACTTGATAATTTTATTACAATAATTCTGGTATTTTTTAAAATTAATTAAAGTTTGCAATCCTCATGATAAGTAATACTTAAAAATTAAATATTAATATGAAACCAATCAAAGCATTAAGAGCTAAAGCAATTGTAGTTATTGCGCCATTGCTTTTTTTTGTGCTTGGATACTGTCAAGCCCTAGCTATCGAGCATTCACCGGTAATTGTTACAACAACCATTGATCCCGGGAATACTTATGAAGAAACCATTAGAATAACCAATGATAACAGTGAAACTAAATCATACGAAGTCAGAGTAATGCCGTTTAGAGCCAAAGAAAATGGAACGGAACCGGATTTTGTAAATTTGGATTTAAGTGAGGCGGAAAAGTTATATCTTAACTGGGTGGAATTAACCGGTGGGGAGAAAATTACTTTAGAGCCCGGAGAAATTGTTAGATATGATTATAAAATTAATGTTCCGAAAACAGCCGAGGCCGGGGGCTACTATTTTGGGATATTATTCAAAGACACTGAAATTGAGCAAACAGCCGGTAATGAAGTTGGTTTATCCGGTATGAGCGGGCCGATTTTTTTGTTAACAGTGAGCGGTGATTTACAACCGGGCTTTGAAATTGAAAGTTTTACAACCAGTGAATTAAAAATCAATTTAAGGAATTTATTCAAAAAAGATACCGAACAACAAAAAGGTATTGACATAGAAACCAGAATTAAAAATACCGGTAATATTCATCTAAAACCAAATGGCAAGATTACGCTTCTAAAAGGAGGAAAAGAGGTGGATTCACTAGATTTTAACCATGGTAAAGATAGTAAAGTAGTGCAGATAGTTTTACCCGATTCTACTAGATTGTATAAAAATAAATTTACCATAGAGAAACTGCCTCTTTTATGGGCTAACTATCAGACAAAAATTTTAGTTCAAGATCAGGGAATAGAAAGATCCGCTCAAACAGGCTTTTTATTTATTAATTGGGTGACAATAATTATTATAATTGTTATACTTATCACTCTGACCTTGATTTGGAGTTTTATGCTAAGTTCTGCCAGGAAACAAGCACGAAAGGAAAAAGGCAAATAACTTAAACATGTTTAAAATAAAAAGAAAATATTTTTTAATTGTTTTTATATTTATATTGCTTTTCAAGGCCGGCCAAGCTTGGGCTTTGCAGTTTTCTCCGGTGATAAAAAAGCCGGAACTAAATCCAGGAGAGGAAATTATGGATCAAATAAAACTACACAATGATTTGGGTCGGGAGGTTGAATATAAGATTGAAGTATTAACATTTAAAGCCTCAGAAAATGGCAAGGATCCGGATTTTTCTCAAACTTTAAATCAAAAAAACAGTAACTTTCTTAGCTGGATTGAGTTGAGTGAAACCGGTATTAAATTAGAAAAAAATGCTTCGGCAATTATTGATTATAAAATTAAGATACCAGAAGATGCCGGGGCAGGAGGATATTATTTCGCTATATTATTTTCTGAAAAAGGGCTGGGTAATGAAGATATTATTATCAGCGGGAAAACCGGCCCGATTTTTTTGCTTAAGGTTAATGGTGAAATAAATTATGATTACAGCCTTAAGGAATTTAAAGCAAATTTGCAGGAGCAAAAAATTAAAATAAAATTTGATTATAAAGTAAACAATAAAAGCAATATTCATGTTGTTCCAAGCGGAGTGATCATTATTCGGTCTTTGGGAATAACCGGGTTTAAAGAGATCGGTCGGGTAAAATTGAATCAAAATCAAAAAAACATATTACCTGATTCGGAAAGAATATTAAAAGAGGAGTTTAAATTTCCTCGGGATAAATTTTTACCATTAGGTTTTTATAAGTTTGAATTAATACTAAATAATGATAATCTGGAGAAGAAAGCCGCAACCGAGACAATTTTTATTAGCTCAGAGCTTATAAAAATTGTAATTTCAATAATTGTTCTTCAGTTTATTATTATTGCATTGATTACATACTTAAAAAAGAAAAATAAATACAAGTATTAAAAAGAAAAATATCAGGTAAAAGATAAATATAATTTTAAAAAATTGAAGCAGAAAAATTATGGCCAGACCATTTGAAAAATATAGAATTTCTAGAGATAAAAATAAAGCAAATAATAAATTTTTAAATGCCGAGGATTTTTTTAAAGATTACAAAAGAAGAATTGATTCAGGCAAAGGAAAGATTAGAGGTCAAGATAAGCATCAAAGAGACAATAATTTCAACCCTAGACAACCAAGAACTAAACTAAAAAAAGAAAAACAAAAAGGCTTTATTCAAGGAAAAATTAATTTTTTAATCCAAGAAGAAAATCGCAGAAAGATTATTCAGGTATTGGATAAAATTGTCAGAATCGGAGTTTTTTTAAGCATTTTCCTAGTGCCGTTCTTTTTTCTGCCCTATAGTTCAAGCATATTAGAGTACAATAAAATTTTATTATTAATAATTTTTATCGGTTTAGCTTCTACTGCCTGGTTTGCAAAAATTCTTCTTAATAAAAATTTTGTTTTTAAAGAACTTTATTTAAGCATTTTGATTATCGGGCTATTATTACTTTATTTTTTTTCTAGTTTAAATTCAATCAATCGAGATATTAGTTTTTGGGGCAGGTCTGGCAATGAAGGCTTTAGCTTTGTGGTTTTTATGAGCTGTGTTTTTTTATATTTGCTTATTGTTAATAATTTTAAAACCAAAAAAATTATTTTTAAAATATATACTTGGCTGCTTATTTCTAGCATCTTGGTTTACCTAATTAGTTTGGCTTATTTTTTTGATTATTATGTGTTTGAGTTTTGGAGTATTGAGAATCAAATATTTAATCCGGTTGGGTCAATTTTTAACTTAGCAATTTTTGCTGTTTTTATTTCCGTTTTAAGCTTTAGCTTATTTTTTGACAAAGAATCAAGTTGGTTTTTAAAGATATTAAGTTGGATCAGTTTGCCTTTGAGCGCTTTAATTTTATTGATTATTAATTACCAAATAGCTTGGATAATATTTAGTTTAAGTTTAAGTTTTTTCGCTGCCATTAAAATTGTGCAGGAGCAAAAGAAAAAATTAACTCCATTAATAAGCGCAATAATTTTAACAGTTATTTCGGTGATACTTATATTTATTAGAAATCCAATTTTTCACATCAATAATTTTCCTTCGGCTACGCCTCAATTCTTGCCGGGCTGGGAGCAGTCAATCACCATGATCCCCAAGGGACTAAAGGAAGATTTTATATTAGGGGTGGGACCGGGAAACTTTCAATATTTATTTGCAAAATACAAGCAGCCAAATCCGGAATTATCCAATATTGTTTTTGCTCAAAGTAACAGTTTTTTGTTGGATTTATTTTCAACCACAGGGTTTTTCTTTTCGTTGCTTTTTTTAATATTAATACTTGAAGTCTTTAGGCAAATTTTAAAGATTTATTTTTTTGATAATAAAGTTCAACCACTATTTGTTGTGATTGGTTGGATAGCCTTAACCTTAGGTTGGTTGTTGAGCACGGCTTGTTTGGTTTTGATTTTTCTATGGTGGCTTGCTTTGGCTTGCTTGATAGTTTTAAAAGAGTCAAAAACTAATATAATTATTACCGATGATCGAGAACAGGCCTCCAAGCTCAAAGCCTTTAAGGTGGTTTTCGCTTTTGTGTTTATTTTTATTGTGGTGGTTTTTTCCTATTTGTTTTTTGAATTTTCTAGGAAGTATCTAGCTTCTCATTATTATCAGAAAGCATTAATTCAGAGCGATCAAAAAGACGCTGATTTGGAAAAAATCGCAAATGTTTTGGCCAAGGCTTTAAAATACAATAACAAAAGAGAATCTTATTACTTGGCTTTAGCCGATGTTTATTGGTTATTAGCTCAAAACAGATTAAGCGATCACCAGGGAGAATTATCCCAGAAGGATAATACGTATATAGCTAAAATGGTTTCGCAAGCTTTGGGTTCGGCCAGGCTTTCGGTAAATGTTAATGATAAGAATTACAAAAGCTATCATAAATTAGCTTCACTTTATAAAGGGTTAATTGGAATCGAAGATGAAGCTATTAAATATGCTATTGAAAATTATCAAAAAGAGCTTGATTTGAATCCGACTGATCCGGAAATTTATAATCAAATAGCCAAGATTTATTTAATTGAGTATGATTTTAGTTTGAGAAATTTGAATGAAAAAACAGTGAAAGAGCCCTTGAGAATGCCTCAAGCCTCAGCGGAAAGCTTGCATTTGGCTGAAAAAAAATTAAACAAAGCTCTGGAGATAGATCCTGGTAATATTACCACAAGAATGCTTTTAGCGTCGGTTTATGAACTTAAAAACGAATATGATCAAGCAATTAAAATATCAAAAGAAGCGCTTGAACTATATCCCAACAACCATAAACTAGCTTTAAATTTAGGTATTGTTTATTACAAAGCCGACAAATTTGATTTAGCTAAAGAGCAGTTGATCATCACTACCAATAAATGGAATAATTATTCAGACGCGTATTATACTTTAGGTTTGGTTTATATACAAAAGGATCAACCGGATAAAGCTTTAAATCAGTTTGAAAAAGTCAAAGAGCTAAATCCACAAAATACAAAATTAGATGAAATCATCCGGGACATTAAACAAGGCAATGTTGAGCACTTGAAACGAGAAAAACAACAAGGTATTATTGATGAAGTCGCTCCTTTAGACGCTGAGGAACCCAACCAGGAGCAAAATGAAGATTCACAAGGTTCAATTCAAGACTCCATGTCTGATTTAGAACAAATCGAACAAGAAATGGAGGCAATTTATCAAGTTGAGCAAGAGAGTGATTTAGTTGAAGAACAAGAAGAAGATGTAAATTCAGATCAAAACTCTGACATAAATCAAGAAGATCCAGAAGCTGAAAATCAAGAAACTGATGAGCGGAATTTAGACGAGCAAAACAATGAAAAAAATTATTAAAAAATTTTAATTTTTGCTAGGCAAGACCCACAAATATTATCCATAATCCTAATATTTTAAATAAAAATCACTCAATTCATACTGTTGAATATTCTGATTTAAATTACTCTTGAATTCAGGTGTCGACATTTTATTATCATTAACAAATTTAAATTCTTTTTTAGGAATAGTATTTTCTAAAATACGTTTATCATCAATTAAATTTGAGGCAATTATGTTTAAAAAATTTAAATAAATACGAATCTCATTATAAATAGTCAATCTAACATTAGTTATCTCTTTTGTCTCTCTAATCACTTCTATTCCAATTTTTTGAAACTCCCCATTTTTATTTTCATTAAATTTGATAAATTTTAATGATTCTATCATTATTGTAACCCTCCAATCAGGATTTAAACCATCATTTATCATTTTTAAATATGATTTTTCTGCATTTCTAATGATTAATTTTAATAATCTTGGTGTCATTACACCAGAAAATGCAGTAAACAAATTCTCTAAAAACCATTTTATTTGTTCTAATTGTTTACCTTTTCCTTCATCACTTTCAGAAATATTCTTTAACAAATAATCATCATGAAAAACTTTATTAATTAATTTTGATAAATCAGGTTTACCTGGATTAAAAAATTCAATATAATCAAGACATTTTAAATAAGCCTGATTATTAAAAAAATGTTCCTTACTTATAGGTACAATTACAATAATTCTCTTTTTATCTTTAAAATTTTTTAAATATTGATTTAAAGTTTCAAGAAAATAAATTCCCTTATCACCTGAACGGTCAATATCTTCAATCACAAAAAATAAATTTTTATTTTCTTTCTTTATTATTTTATTTAATATCTCCTGAATCTCAAATACTCTTTTCGCAGGACTTGTCCTGAAAAAAAACTTAAACTTTTCCCCAAATGACAAGTTTGAAAGTATGGGATTATAAAATGAGCCAATTATTGAACCCCCTTTAAATAATACTTTAATCAACTCGACTATACCTCTATTTTGTTCTCCATTAATTTTATCTAAAGTCTTTCTAAATAATTTACTATCCTTTTTTGCAAAATCCAAAACAAAACCTTCCCACAAATTATCTCTATTTGGATACTTCCAAGCATCAAAATTAATCCAAAGGTCTTCACGCTTATTTGAATTTTTCTGTATTTGATGAATTAATGTACTCTTGCCAATTCCAAACACGCCAACATACCCTAAAATAGATGGCTTATTTATTGAATTAATTATATATTCTAAATTGACCTTATCTTGATTCAAATCAAACCAATCATCGACCTTGTAGGTTTCATTTAAAAGGGATTGCTTCTTTAAAAAACCTCCTTTACTCATTACTAATGATTAATAATTATATTTATATTTTAACAATACTAGCCTCTACCCTTTTTTTCAAATCTCAAAAATTTTAGATAGGGGTCAATATATATATAGAAAAAGAAAAAAATTTAAGTACCCCCATCTCTGGGGGGTGTTTACGTCTGAATTTATTCGTCAAATTAAAATAAAAAATTAAAGATGTAGCTTGCGAGATAAGAACAAGACCTACGCTTTGACATTTATTATTAGAGATTGAGTTCAACTACTACTATACAATATAAAACAACTTTACTTCCGAGAGTGTACAATATTTTGTGTAAACGGGTTAAAATAAATTATCGCACAATAATTTAATAACCCGCTTAACATAAAACTATGTACAAAAAAATCATAGCACAAAATCTAACTAAAAAAAAGAACTTTAAAAAGTATATCCC
>WJJI01000002.1 GCA_014729795.1 Candidatus Moraniibacteriota bacterium | reverse complement strand
TCCTATCTATAGTATCTCTTTCTATACTCCTTATAATCAATTACTTTTTTATTTTTTCTAGATTCTTCAGCCGCAAAACAAATAAGATGGCTGTTTAAGAAAGAATCAGATGATTTTTGATTATCTCTTAATTTAAACAAAATATCTCTAATTAATCCGGTGTCCCCTCCACCATGCTCTCCCGGCAAGACGCCAGGAATAATTTTCTCACAAGTATTATCTAAGTGATATAAAATCTTAATTCGATTTTTTCTTAAATCTCCGACTATTTCTCCTTTTGTCCCAGCAATTCTCATAATTCTAGTTCTTTGAGAGGCAAAACCACACATACTAAAACTTACTGTTGCTCCATTTGTCATTTCAAGATTAACTACTTGATGATCCACCACATCGTTATCGCACTTAAAAACACATTTTCCATACTGAGAATTTTCTAAAAGTTTAATTACATTTTCTTCATTTTTCTTGGCTATTGGTAAATAATTAGTGAATTCTTTATCATCTTCATTAAAATAAATTTTTTTGGTTGAAAAAGGACAATCTTGTTCTTTAGGGCATCCGTCTAAACATCTTTCTGTAGAATCTTTTGGGGCATTTTTTCTTTTATAATAAGAAAGAGATCCGAAAGACGATACATATTGTGCTTTGGTGTCATCTAACAACCAAAGAAATAAGTCAATATCATGGCATGATTTAGCTAAAAGCATAGGAGCAGATTCTTTTTCATTTCCCCAATTTCCTCTCACATATGAATGAGCATAATGTCTTACGTGAACATTTTCTATATGATGAATACTTTGAATTTCACCAATTTTACCACTTTTAATTATTTCTTTTATTGTTTTAAACAAAGGAGAATAACGAAGAACATAACAAATTTCAAAAAAAACTCTCGCCTTTTTGGCTTCTTTATGGAGCAGAGCGCATTCTTTAGGAGTCGAAGCCATAGGTTTTTCCAAAAGAACATTATACTTATTTTTAAAAGCTAATAATGTCGGTTCAACATGCATTTGATCAACTGTAGTTATTATAGCCAAATCAGCAAAACGTTTTTTTTTAAATATTTCCTTATAATCTTTAAATTGATTTTTTTTAGGAATTTTATGAGCTTTGGAAAATTTTTCTCGTTGATCTTTTTTAGGTTCGGCAACTCCAACAATTTCAAGTTCGAGAGGATATTTTAATGCATAATCGGCATAAGTAAACCCTCTGTCACCGGCACCAATAATGACAGCTTTTATCTTTTTCATATAATATAATTTTAAAGTTTAAATGTATTTTTTAACAAAATCTCTTCCCTTTTTTACATCTATTAGACTATTTTCAAATAACATATTCACAGAAGGTAGCATTTTCTCTGTTGGGATCATCTTAACTTTAACCGGGCTTGTTTTTTCTTGTGGATCCGGTTGTCCCGGTTGATGGTCAAAGTAATATATTGGGGTATAGTCACCATTCTTTTTATTATATTTTGCTACATCGTGAATATTCCATTCCGGAAGTGGTTTATATGCGGCTAATTCTATCAATAAATGTCCCGGATTAGTGACAATAATGCCTTCCTTTTCATTTGAGTTATCTCCACCTCCACAAGGATTAGGATTTACAACCTGAAAGCTTCTTTGACCGGTCCGTCCATTCATATCTTCCGTAAAAATAACAGAGCAGGTTTCCATTAAGTAATGGTTAGGCATTGGCATGTTATCTAAAAGCTCCGCCCTCATTGCGAACTGACCGGTTAACATCCAAATGTATGGAGTGGTTTTTTCGGTTAAATCAACGGCTCTTTTTTTAATAGAAGCTAATCCTTCTGTGTCCGGCCATCTTGCCATTTGAGCTAAAGCCGACCTAACAGCTAAAGATCCATCATTATTTCGACCGACTTTTGCTATAGCTACTCTTGAAGCTTCTTCTCCTCCCTCCAAAAAACCTGATCCCATATAATATAAATTGCTATGTCCTCCAGTATTTGTAAATTCAGCATCATGATGCAACCTCCAAAGTTTTTTTTCTCCTTTTTCTTTTTCAAGCAGATTCGTCATTATGTAGCCGGTCCAAGTAGCAAGGCCTTTCCCTTTAGGAATTTTATCTAAATTTAAAATAGGTTTTAATTTATCCCAGTCAATTAGTTGAAGAATTTCTTCATAATCAACAACTTCCGCATATTGATTAGCTATATTCACGGCTACATTATCAGATCCATTGTTAATAACAATAATATTATTTTTTCCCATTACATTTGCTGCATGAGATATAAATTGCTCCACTCGTGAACCCGTTTCTCTCATTGGGACAATTAAGGTGCCTTCATTTCGTAATTTTTCTAATATATTCTCACGATTTTCTTCTATGTATGCTTCTCCCGGATTTAAGAATCCCCCTTCCAATTTTTCTTTTATCATGTTTTCATGCTCCTCTTTCCCAATATTTGTTTCAAAATCTCTTGCTCCCGGAGAATCAAACATACTCCAATCTTTTGGTATTTCTTGAGTCATATTTTTTTATTTAAAAGTTAGTATTAAGGACAATTTTTGAAAGTTGCAATATTTTAAATATTCTTATACTATCATACAATAACATTATTATATTTAAATGTTAAGCATTTAGAACTTGATATACTTAATACTTACTATTTTTCAAAAAACATTTCAAGTGATTAAGCTATAAATTAACCTTATGAAAAAAGAAAAATCAAACAAACAAAAGATATTAAATTTTTTTAAAAAAAATAAAATCCAATGGAATTTTTCCGATTCTTATAAGGATTATATTAAAGCCTTTATTCAAGAAATGAATTGGGGGCTGGCCGGCAAGGAAAGCTCGCTTGCTATGCTGCCCAGCTATATAAAACCCGGATTTAAGGTTCCAATCAAAGAAAAAACAATCGTCTTAGATGCCGGCGGAACAAACATCCGAACAGCCTTAATCAGTTTCAACAACAAAGGCGGACATAAACTTCATTATTATAAAAAAACGCTTTTACCAGGAGCAGCTAAGGAAATTTCCAAAAATAAATTTTTTGAAGAAATTTATAAATTGATAGAACCTATAATCGACAAGAGCAATAAAATCGGTTTTTGTTTTTCTTATCCCATGGAAAAAACCAAAGACTGCGATGGCAGAGTGCTTGCAATGAGCAAGGAAATGCAATCAGGCCGTCATTTGATCGGTCAAAAAATCGGCGAAAATCTAAAAAAAACATTAAAAGCCAAAGGGCTTAAAAAGAAATTTAAAGTTGTTTTGTTAAACGATACGGTTGCCACTTTGCTTGCCGGAAATCTGATAGGTCAAGTCAGAAGATACAAAAATTATGCCGGTGTTATTTGGGGGACCGGCATCAATGCCTGCTATATCGAAAAAAATGAAAATATTAAAAAAATCAAACAAAAAATCGGCTCGCAGATAATCAATACCGAATTCGGCAATTTCGACAAATTTCAAAAATCCAAATTCGACAAAGCATTGGATAAAAAGACCCAAAATCAAGGATTTCAGCATTTTGAAAAAATGGTAGCCGGCGCTTATTTTGGAAGTCTTTGTCTGGAAGTCTTAAAACAAGCCGCCAAAGAAAATGTTTTTTCTAAAAAGACCGCCGTTTATGTTATTGCTTTGAATGAATTATTAACCAAAGATGTTAACAATTTCATCATCAATCCTTTTGAACCCAATAATCCCTTAGGGCAAAAATCAGTTAAAAAAACCGACAAAGAAACAATTTTTTATATTTTGTCTTTATTGATCGAGCGTTCCATTTGGCTAATGGCGATTTCCATCGCCTCGGTTGTCTTAAAAACCGGCGATGGGCTAAACCCCCTGCATCCATTATGCATAAATCTGGACGGCTACACCGTCCATGCCATGAAAGGCTTGAAAGGCCGGCTGGAAAACCGGCTTTATAAACTCCTAACCAAAAAAAGAGATATTTATTTCGAAATAATCCAAATAGATCATTCGCCCTTAATCGGCGCCGGGATTGCGGGGTTGGTAAATTAAGCGATTATTTTATAAGAACCTCAAGAAAAAAATTACTCGAACTATACTTAAAAGTCTTGCTAACAAATTCCTCAAAACGCAACCTTAAGTCTGCAACGGCATAAAACTTGACCGCCTATGCTTGACTATCTATATTCTTCAAGTAAGATAAGTCCAGATAGGATAACACTTCATCCCTTTAAACAAGTAATTGTTTTTAAAGCATGGTTCAAATTAAGCAAAAAATTAAAGCCGGCGATTTAGTCCGGGTTAAAAAAAGAGTTACCGAAGGAGAAAAGCAAAGAATTCAGGTAATTGAAGGCACGGTTATTGCTCATAAACATGGTAATGAGCCCGGCGCTACCATCACAGTGCGCAAAAATGCCAGCGGGGTAGGCGTTGAGTTTATTTTTCCCATTCATTCGCCCTTAATCCAAGAGATAAAAATTCTAAAAAGAACAAAAGTACGTCGAGCCAAGCTCTATTTTTTAAGACAAAGAGGCGGTAAAGCCGCTCGGCTTAAAGACAGCGAAAGCCAGAAACAGCAAAAAAATGTTGTGGTTAAAAAACAAACCCGGGAAAAAAAGCCAACTCAAGATCAAACCAAAACCCAAGCCGCAGCTGATCAGCAACAAACGCCAAAAGAATAACAAGCCGTAGTGCTGGAATCTGGTAGACAGGCTAGCTTGAGGGGCTAGTGCCCCTTAGGGCGTGAGGGTTCAAATCCCTCCTACGGCACCAGCGCTAAAATCATTCAATGACAAAAAACTCCAAAAAAAAATCTAAATTTTGGCAACCAAGCTTTTATTACAAGCTAAATCTATTGTTTCTAGGTTTTGTTTTTCTGTTAAATTATTTTGGAATTCTCGAATCAGAGCTTCTTCAATACCTGGTAGTGATTTTAGTTTTTATTACCTGCTTTTTAAGCATTGAATTGGGTCTAATTGCTCTTTTTTTCACCCAAAGCCTAGATCTTATCCAATTTGTGGAATTAAGACTCTATCAATGGCTAATTGTCGGGTTAATAATCGCTCTTTTGGTTAGATTTATTCAAACCAAAATTATCCAATCCGGCAAAAAACAAAAACAGGCCAATCTATTCAAGGCTTTACTCGTCAGACTTTTCATTTTATATAAATCTAGCCCGACCTTTTTTTGGTTATTGGTTTTTTTATTAATTGGCAGTTTAATTGGCTTAAGTGGATCGCCGGTTCTTGCCTTTTCCGTAAAACAGACCCTGGTTTTAGGCTTAGTGCTTCTTGCTTCTTATTTAGTTTATTATTGGGTCAGGGTTAAGCGCTTCGGCGCCGATGATTTACTTGAAGCTTTTATCTGGTCGTCAGTACCGGTTGGATTATACTCGATTTTTCAAAACATTGCGCACGAATTTAACTTTAAAAGTCTGGAAGTAATGCCGGCCAGACCCAACGCTGGTTTTTACGAACCCGATTGGCTAGGCATCTACACCGCTTTGGTTTTAGTAATCTGTTTATTTAAGCTGACCCAAATGCAATTAAAACAGGCGGATAACGAGACAATAAAACCAACCTGGCTTTTAAACAGACTTAATCTTTTTTTAATCAGTTTTTTAAATTTTATTGTTTTAATAATCAGCGTAGCTAGGGCTAGCTGGGTCGGTCTGATTGCTGCTGTTCTGGGAATTTGGTTCTTTGTTAGCCTGGGCTGGGCCCTGAAAAAAATCTCTATTTCCAAACTAAGGCGACTTGGTCAAGCTATGGGGTTGTTTTTACTTAGCTTTGCTGTCGCTTTTGCTACGGTTGTTGTTTTAAAGCTTTCTAGATTTAATTTAACCGATCGAGCTTTAAGTATCTATACTCAAGAGCATATCATCACCAAAGCGCGTAAAGGCGATCATGTGGTAAAAATCGATCTTGAAGAGATAGAGCATTACCAAAGAAGGGGCTATGAAATCTTTGAAACTAAAATTCAAGATGAAAACATTGAAGCCAGGCAGCAAGCTTTTAGCACCAATTGGGAATTAACTAAAAAACACTGGCTGGCCGGCCAAGGACAAGGCTCAACTCTAAGCCAGAGAGGCTATCTTCACAATGCCAATAACATCTTCTATGAGTGGCTTATTGCCGCCGGCATCACCGGTCTTGCCGCATTTCTTCTCTTGCTGGCTTTGCCTATTTTAAGCCTGCTTAGGGTATTTTTCAGACGCGGTCAAATTAATTCCAGTATCATTCTCAATTATATATTATTTATCGGCGCTCTTTCGGTAGTCATTATTACCAATCTATTTAATTCAGGTATTTTTTTTCTACCAATTTGGTTAACCGTTGGTCTAATTTGGGGGATCAAGGTCAATTTAGACAGGTCTGATTCAACCCAAAGCATATAAATTCAGAGGCACCAAAAGCTGACTGAATCGATCAAAGTCAATTTAAATTTCAAAACACATTGAATTTTATTAAAGTCTTAGCGTCTCCCCATCCATGAACTATTTAGCAGTGGTTATTCCTTTTATTGACTTTTTTTACACTTTTGGCAATAATAATAAGTAATGGCCTCCAAGAGGTCTTTTTAAAAACAAATTATTATGAAATTTTTTAAAAACGCTATTCGGTTTATCAAAGAAACCAGAGTAGAATTAAAAAACGTTAAGTGGCCGACAAAAGAACAGGCTATTAAATACACCAAGATGGTGATTTATATGAGCCTTGCCACCGCGATTTTTTTAGGTTCGCTTGACTATCTGTTTAACTTGCTAATCACCAAGATATTATGAAGCAAAAGGCAACCAAAGAAAGGGCTTGGTATGTTTTGCATACTTATTCCGGCTACGAAGAAAACGTGGCCAAAAATTTAAGACAAAGAATTGAATCATTGGATATGCATGACAAGATTTTTAATGTGCTGGTTCCTACCGAAAAAAAGATCAAAATTAAAAACGGCAAGCGTAAAACCATCAATGAAAAAATTTATCCCGGCTATGTTTTGGTAGAAATGATTGTTACTGACGAATCTTGGTATGTTGTTCGTAATACTCCCAATGTTACCGGTTTTACCGGCGCTGGCACCACCCCAATTCCGTTAACCAAGGAGGAGATCGACTCGATTAAAAAGCGCATGGGAGTTGAAGAGCCCAAATACGAGATTAATTTACTCAAAGGCGATACGGTGCGTATTACGGATGGACCCTTTAAGGATTTTGAGGGCAAGGTACAGAATATTGACAAGGATCGTGGTAAAGTCAAAGTTCTGGTCAATATTTTTAGTCGGGAAACCCCGGTTGACCTAGATTTTCTACAGCTTAAAAAATTATAATTATTTTCAATTTAATTATGAAACCAGTTAAAGCAGTGATAAAGCTTCAAATACCGGCAGGCAAGGCTAATCCAGCCCCTCCGGTTGGACCCGCGCTCGGTCAGCATGGGTTAAACATTCAAGACTTCTGCTCTAAATTCAACGAAAAAACCAAGGAAATGACGGGCGATGTAATCCCGGTAGAGATCACGGTTTATGAAGATCGAACATTTGATTTTACCCTGAAAAGTCCGCCCGCTGCCGAGTTGATAAAAAAAGCTTTAAAGCTTAAAAAGGGCTCCGGGGTGCCGCAAAAAGATAAGGTCGGCAAGATTTCTAGCAAGCAACTTGAGGAGATTGCTGAACGCAAAAAACAAGACATTAATGCTCATGATCTAGAGGCTGCAAAAAAAATCATCGCCGGCACGGCTCGAAGCATGGGCGTCACTATTGAAAAATAGTTTCCCGAAATCAAAGCAGCCATTTTCAATGTGTGAACCTTAGTCCAATTAAACGGCTCCATCGGTATGTAGCGTTATTTTATTCAAAATTTTAATAATAATCCTTCCAATATTTTTATCATGAAAACAAGCAAAAGAACCAAGCAAATTGACCAAGCTCTTCAAGAGCAAGAAATTAATGGCATTGAACAGGCTATTGATTTTTTTCAAAATAATCAATTCAGAGTTAATTTTGATGAAACCGTTGAGATTCATTTAAACTTGAACATTGATGTTAAAAAATCCCAGCAGCATATTAAAGCCTCAGTAGATTTGCCTCACGGTACGGGCAAAACCCCTAAAATTGGGGTTTTTACTCAACCCGACAAAGTCCAAGAAGCTAAAAGTGCCGGCGCAGACACTGTTTTTACCGAAAAAGATGTGTCAAAAATTGTTGATAAAAAAATCAAACTGGAATTCGACACCATTCTTGCCACCCCGGATATGATGCCCAAGATTGCCAAAGCCGCTAAAATATTAGGTCCTAAAGGCTTAATGCCTAGTCCTAAAAATGAAACAGTGACCCCTGACTTGAAAAAAACCATTCAAAGATTAAAAAAAGGGCTAGCCAATATTAAAAATGACAATTCCGGCAACATTCACCAAGCTATTGGTAAACTTTCCTTCAAAAAACAACACCTGATTGAAAATTATCAGAAACTAATCCAAGCCGTGGAAAAGCAAAAACCGGAAAAGTTAAAAAGTAAATTCATTAAAACCGCCACCATCACAACCTCTATGGGGCCCGGCATTAAAATTTAGCAAGCTTACCAACTCAGCTTGACAAGCAAAATTTATTCTAAAATATACCGAGCGCTAATTTGATTAAGCGCTCTTTTTCTTTATCAGTTCTTGATTTGAGTTTCCGGCCTAGATTTGATAACTTGAAGTCAACGACCCCGGATTCGTAATTAAAACATTATCCAATGGCCAACCCCATTCAAGTAAAACTTAAAGCCCACACCAACCAAGACGCTCTCGACCTAATAACTTTAGCCGCCAAAGAATGTTATCAGCAAAAGCCTGCTTGGTATGGACAAAAAATCAATGAGCAAGAATTATTTGCAGCCGGCCACCATACTCCTTTCCAACATTTTTATTTAACCTGGCAGGTGGAAAACATTGGCATCAGTGATATTAATTTTGGCTTGCATCTTACCCATCCGTTTTATGTTAGTGATCAGCGCAGCGGTAGCTATTGCGCAAAAATGTTCAACGATCCGGATTATGATTTAATGGCCGATTACATAAATTATTTTTGGTCCGATTTGGATACAGGCTGGCATAAAAAAATCCAAACCTACCTTAACTACTGTTTTTCCGTGTATCAAACCAACTATAAAAAAGCCGAACAAGTCACCAAAAAATTGCTAAAAAAAGAAAGACCCTACGCCGATGACAAGTACTTAAAGGAAAAATCCCCAAAAATCACTCAGGAGCAATTGCGCATGTTCATCCCGTCGATTTTCCCAACCGGTATTATTTATTCTTTGAACCTTATTTCCTTAGCTTCTCTTTATGAATCGGCTTGGAATCCGGTTTTAAGACACGTAACTCAACAAATGGCCGATCAAGTGATAGCGAAATTTCCGGCATTAAGTTATCTTTTCAGCCAAGAACGCCGAAGAAAAGACGACTGGAGCCCGGCTTTTGAAAATGAAAAATCCGGCCAAGTAATCGCCGAGGTTACAGCTCAATTTGAATTTGAACCGGACTTAAAACACCTCGAAGTCAATCAAAATGGCTTTACTTTACCTGAATATCGGGATCTATACCCTTTGGATAAACTTCACTACAAACCAGAGTTAATGGATAATTCTCTGGAAGATATTAAAGCCCAAGTTCAAGGTCCTTTAGTTACTATGGGGCAAGATCAACGGCACCGAACCCTAAAAAGATCTCAGCCAATTTTTACCGGTAATTTTTACTTACCCCCGATCGCGAAAATATTAAAATTGGAAAAAGAAGCCAAAATGATTCTGGAAATGTGGCAAAATTTAGGCAAAAACATACCCGCTACTTTAAAATCAGTAATCGCTCCTTTGGGCGCCATGGTGCGCTATAAGAAAAAGGGCTCGCTCAATGCCATTGCCCATGAGCATTCTGGTCGGTTGTGTTGGTTTCACCAAAGAGAGATCTACGAGTTAAGTCGGCAACTAAGAAGCGCCATTAAACAAAAATTAGGCAAAAACTCGGTAGTGGATTTATTCGAACCGCCTTGTTACCGTTCTGGCAAATGTACGCGCGGCCACAATTATTGCGGTCGTGATCTTTTGAATCGTAAAGAAGAAAACTATTTTGACAAAAGAAATGTTTGAACCATGGCCATGAAAAATCAATGCGAAACCCTAATAATCAAAACAGGTAGGATCAGGCCTACTTGGGAGGAAACTTGGTTTAAGATTACCCAAGTTATCAAAAAACGTTCAGTTTGCTTATATTACCAAGTCGGAGCCGTAATTGTTAAGGATAAGCAGTTTTTATCCATGGGCTATAATGGTCCACCAATAGGGATTAGTCATTGTACCGACGTGGGCTGCGCTAAAATCATCAATGGAGAGCTGAAAAAGCATCAAGGCCTTTGCCGAGGCGGTCATGCTGAAATTAACGCTATTGCTAACGCGGCATCGCTTGGGGTTAAAATCAAGGGTTCTGATTTATTTGTAACCTACCGTCCTTGTCTAATGTGCAGTAAGGCCATTTTAAACGCCGGCATCAAAAGAGTTTTTTTCTTCAAAGATTATGATGGGGACCAACAAGCGTGGGAGCTGTTTCAAGAAGCTGATATAATTATAAAGAAAATCAAATTTAAAACATGAGATATTCTATTTAATATTTGCAATTTGTGGGTTTATCTTTACCCTATCCTCAACTCATTCCCACTCCTTAACAAACTCGGAATTTATTCTGTAAACCTACTTAATTAAGTAATCTTACCCCCCCATGAAAACCACAAAAGACTTAAAAGTTAAATTACTAGGCATTATTCCTCAATATCAAACTCGGCAAGGATCGTTTAACGCTCAAGAAGTCGCGGCTTTTTCCGGTTTGCTAACCTTTAGAGGCGATTCGGTTGAAGATTTGGTTCAAGAAGCGCAAATCAAAAAACAAGACATTAACCAGAAAATCAAATATATTTTACGCAAATCAGCCCTCAGGGGCCATGCTTCCATGGCAACCATGCCTGTGTTTTGCTTTACTTTTGAAGGCTCAAAAATGATTGGCTCTATGTTAACCGGGATTACCTTTTCTTCCGCTTTAATGCATTCTGGTCGCCGAGCTAGTGTTACCACCGAACAAGCAGTTTGCCCAAAGGCAATAGCTAACAACCCCAAAGCTTATCGCTTATACCAAAAGACTTCCAATAAACTAATCAACACCTTTAACCAGTTGCTGAAAATTGGTATTATTAAAGACGAGGCCAGTAAAATAATTCATTATGGTACTTACGGAACCGGCATCATTACCTTTCCGGTTGAATCCCTAGGCGCTTTTTTAAAAGAATATCAGCTTGAAAAACAATGGATGCCCGAAGAAGGTGAAATCCTGCTTAAAGCCTTGGAGTCAAAACTAAAACAATTCGGGGTGGATTTATTGTATTCAACTAGAGCCGTGGCCCCAAGAAACGCCTACCCCTTCCCCAATTTATTTAAAGACCCCGCCCCAACCAATTTAGTCAGGGATTTGGTTAAGCGAGGTTGGCTAAAAAACAAACAAGTAAAAATTTTTCAAATTTGCAATGCCTTAGGCAAAGGCTTCAAAAACAGAATTTTAGAGATTCAGCAACTTCAGGAAAAGCTTTTTAATAACCCGCAAAAGTTAAAGCAACAATACCCAAGACTATTGGCTTGTCGGCGGGAACTAATTAGAGATTACAGCAATGGACTTAACATCAAATCGCTTTCCCGGGTAAGCTGGCGGGTTTGGCGCGATAAAAAAAGACATCGCACCGCTCCGGTAGCTACCGAATCAATCTATTACTGCCTTGACAGGGCTTTACGTCAACTCAAAGACATCATTCTAGAATTTAAAGCCAATCAAAATTTAAAAACCGAGCAAATCGCTAAAATTAACCGTTTGGCCACGGTGCCACCCGGCATCAATAAAAACAAAAAAACTCGAACCAAATACTTAGAAGCTTTGCTTGAATCTTTGCAAACATATCAAGAGCTTATCGGTATGGGTGTAAAGCCCGGGGATGCCGTTTATATTATCCCCAGGGCTTTTCGGATTGACATGGTCCAAGAATATAATTTACATAACTTAATTGATGGTTATTATCCGCTCCGGAGCTGCCCGACCGCGGATGAACAAATTTTCCGACAAACCAAAGCCGAGCTTAAACAAATTAAAGCCAAGCTAGCTGGTAAAAATCTGGCTTTTCTGAATGCTTTGATTGAGCCTAAATGCGTTGCCGCTGGATTTTGTCCAGAAGAAAAAACCTGCGGTTACATAAAAACCTTGGTAAAAGGCTATAATCAAAAAATGCATCAGGATTTTAAAGATATTTTAGAGCAAAAATTTCAAGCAAAGCTCAAGGCCATTAATGATTAATAAATCGAGTGCATCATTTAAAAGTTAAAGGTCAAAAGTATAAATTACCCATTTATCTGCCAGACGCAACTAAAGCCGTGGTCAAATCAATCGATTCTCTTGATTTATATAACTGTCAAGTCAAAGGAGCCGTAATTAACACTTACCATCTCATGACCGACCCCGGACTTGAGGTTATCAAAAGAAGCCAAGGCATTAAAACATTTATGAATTTCAATGGTTTAATCGCTTCTGATTCCGGTGGCTGGCAAATCTTTTCATTGATTCATCGTAATAAAAATCTTGGTAAAATTACCGATCAGGGAGTGGTTTTTTCCATTGGCGGCGGCGCCAGTCAGTTGTTTTCTCCAGAAAAATCAATCCAAGTTCAGCTTGACCTTGGCGCAGACCTAGTCATTTGCTTGGATGATTTTACCGCGCCGGGGTCTAATGAGCGGCAAATTAAAAAAAGCGTAGAGCGTACTATCTTGTGGGCCAAAAAATCCAAAGAACAATACCAAGCAATCCTATCAGCCAGAGAAATCCCACCGGATCAACGCCCCCTTTTATTAGCTGTAATTCAAGGTGATTTTAACCGTAATTTAAGAGCCTACTGCGCCCAGCAACTAATTGACCTCGGTTTTGACGGTCTTGGTTTTGGCGGTTATCCCATTAACGCTCAAGGTAAATTAGATTTGGCCCTAGCCCAAGATGTAGCCAATCTCATTCCTTCCAAAATGCTTAAATTCGCTCTTGGTGTTGGTAAACTCCACGATATCGCAGCTTGTCATAGTTTTGGTTGGCGAATTTTTGACTGCACCCTGCCCACTCGAGATGGCCGACATCAAAGACTGTATGTGTTTAACCAAGACCCAGAGCGATGTTTGGACCTAGCTCAAGCCTCAAGTTATGATTTTCTTAAAATTAACCAAAAACAATACCGAAATGATTTAAACCCCATTAGTCATTATTGCGATTGTTTAACTTGTCAACATTATTCTCGAGCTTATTTGCATCACCTATTTAGCATTAATGACCTAGCTGCTTATCGTTTAGCCACGATTCACAATTTAAGAACCTATACCCGATTGCTAGAGCTTTTAGGCCAAAAAAAACCCAAAAAAAAGATCAAAGTTAAAAAATTACTTTAAGCTTATAAGTTATATAAGTAATTAACCATCTTGAACCGAGGTAATAATTTTAGAGCTAAACCACTGGCGCTGAGCGTCTTTAAACTCATCCATTTTCTTTTCCAAATCATCGATGCTGTAATTTTTAAAAGTTTCGGTGGGCATTTCCAAAAATATTTCGGTAATGCGGCTCTTCTTTTTTGTTAAAAAATCAAACACCGGAAACAAAGTCTTTGAATATTCCAGCAGAATAGGAATGTTGTTTAACAAAACACTGTTAGCTAACCATTTAAAAGCGCTATCCAATTCTGGATCTTGCTGAATTTTTTTTTGCTTACTTTTATTCCAAGCCAACAAACCAATTTTGAAATTACTTAATCTTTGAATCGCGTCAAAAGCCCGGCTTAATCGGCCAGTTTGCTTTATCAACACCTGATCTATCACTTGAGAAATCTTACCAAATAAAATTTGTTTATCCGCTTCCTGAAAAAGCTCTTTAACGATTTGACGCAAATTATTCATTGCCTGAGCTTGAGTCGGCTTAATTTTTGTTTCGAAACTGCTCTGAGTCTGAGCAGCTTTGCCCCAATTATGAATAATTGCCGCTAACAGTAAGGCCTCCATCTCCATATCATTATAAGAAAAAAGCTCGCCTTTTGTTTGGTTTTTGAATGCGGTTGGAGCTTGTTGTTGTTCGGCCAAGAACTTTCTGGCTAACTTATACAGCGACCAGTGATGTTTAGAAACATTAATCTCCGGACCCAATAATCCTTCCCACTGCTGGTTACTCAGTTTACTGGGCTTAAATCGGCTAAAACGCACCTCTTCTAATAAGTTTCGGCCATGCCGTGATTCCAAAAATAAATTAAAAAGTTGATTAAACGAGGTGTAATCTGAGCCATCAAAAAATTTTCCAGGAATAATAGATGATTCCATTGAAATTTAAAATAATCTTGATAGTTTTATATTAAGCACAACTTTTGGCAAATTTCAAATTTTAGTTTATTATGAGTTACGCGCTTGGTAAGTTTTTATAGAAAATTCTGCGGTTTTGGCCACTTATATTCAATTTTTCCTATAAAAAAACTCCGGTGTTTTCTCCAAATCTCCCTAAGAGTGTAAATTATATTTATATTCAAAGCATAAAATCAATAGATTTATTCTATCTTTATTTTCATTAAAAAGCTAATTGACTTTATTTTATGATATATGGCAGCAAATGGTTAATTAATATGGTTGAAAAAGACAAATTGGTTCAAGGTTTAAGCTCAAGAGAGCGCAAAAATCCCGAAGGACCTGGCTTTGATTTACGCGCCCGTGAATTCTATATCCTAAAAGGCCAAGGTTGCTTGGGTCTGCGAAAAAGAAAAACCCCCCAAGCTCAAGTCGTTGCTTCGGTCAACAAAGATAAAGAAATAACACTTCAACCCGGTGATTATTATTTGGTAAAAACCATGGAAAAAGTAAACATGCCTGAAAGAGTTTTTGCTCAAGTCTTTGCTCGAAGCACTTTGTTTCGTAGCGGTATTCAATTACAAACCGGTAAAATCTCGCCCAAGTATTACGGAGAATTAACTTTTGGTATTATTAATTTAAGCAAAAAACCCTTCAAGATTGAACTAGGCTCCAGAATCGCTTTTATCGTTTTTAGTCAAATCCAAGGATCGGTCAATCCATCTCGAGGGCAGTGGCTGGGCGGCCGAGTAGATGCCAGCCAACCGGAAAATCAAGTTTAAAATATAGGCTTTAGCCAAAACCTGATTTAAAAACTATTAAATTTTTGCTCTAGCAAGGCGAGCGCGCTAATTTTTCAAAAAAACATTAAATTAGTTTATCGTCCGATTCAATATAATTTAAGCTTCAAATATTAACTTATATTAGTATTATAAAAATATGCTTAAAAAACACTTAGTAAAAGCCGTGGGTTTTGATTTAGATCAAACCTTTTATCAAGACACTCAAGCCACGAAAAAAGCTTATCGTGATACTCTTTACCATTTGTTAGCTAAAAACCTAAAAATTTCGGTTAAAAAAGCTCAACAACAATTTGAAAAGCATTATCAAATTTTAGGCAGCGGCACCGAAGCCGTTCGACTGCTAGGTATTAATGAGCCAGAAAAATTTTCCGCTCGGGTTTCCAATCAGGCCAAACAGCATTTATACTTAAAAAAAGATCCGGAACTTGTCAATTTAATTCAGTATTTAAAAGATAAGTACTTAACTTTTTTAGTAACCGCCTCGGGTGAGATCGGCGCCCGTCTCAAATTAAAAAAACTAGGTTTAAGCGCCGATCATGATTTTCAGGTTTCTGTTTTTGGAGATTCAGCCAAAGCTAGCAAAACCAAAGGTTTGAGTTTTTCTCATGTTCTAAAACAAACCAAACTAGACCCACCCGCTCATGTTTATGTAGGAGACAGAGACGCAACCGATATTTTGCCCGCCAAACGTCAAGGCATGCAAACCGTTTTAGTTTGGGGGAAATCCAAGCAAGCTGATTTAAGCTTGCCCGAAATATATCAATTAGACCAATACCTGTAATCAATTTTGTTATTATAAGCCTTTGGTTTACTCTTTTAAACCATAATCAATCTATATGAAAATCGTAAAAATTAAAAAATTTAATCAAACTCAATTAATTGATCGGCTCAAAAAGGTAACAATGCTAAAAGCTCCCAAACAAAAACCCTATCAAAATGCGGTTATCAGCCTGGAAAAACTAGACACTAAGCAGCTTTATTGTCCTCAGCGCTATCTTATCCAAAAAAACTTAACCGAAATCGCCGAACTAAACTGGGCCATGAAAAAAAACAACGTGGACATCTTTAATTTAAACGGTTTTGTTAGGTTTTGGTTAGCAGACCAATCAGAGCCTCGCGATATTCTTCCAATTATTGTGGAAGAAAGCATTGAAGCTAATGGCCGAGTGGTTAACTTAGTTTGTGATGGCATGCATCGGGCTTATTATGCTCAAATCGCCCACCAAATACCTCAAGTTGTCTTTATTCGTGGTATTGACAAAAGATTTCCTTATTATAATTACCCAATCTATCAAGGCAAAGATTGGGACAAGATAGATTTATTTCCCGACCTGCCTTTACCTGATGGTTATGTTAAAAAATGGACTCGCGAGCAAAATTACAAAGCTTACTATAAAAATTTTAACAGTCGGTTTAAAAATGTGAGCGTAGCTCGCAGTGAAGTTGGCAAAAGTAAATCTAATTAATATTATATTGATAATGCTTAACAACAAGCTTCAAGGAAAAATTTTAGTTTTTGAAGGCATTGATGGCAGCGGCAAAGCAACTCAAGCTAACTTATTTTTTCAATGGGTTAAACAACAAGGTATTAAGGTAAAAAAAATTGATTTTCCCAGGTATAAAACAAATTTTTTTGGCCGGTTTTTAAAAAAATGTTTAACCGGTAAACATGGAGATTTTTTAAAAACCGATCCATATTTAGCCAGCTTGCCCTTTGCTCTTGATAGGATGGAAAGTAAAAAAACCATACTCGCTTGGCAAGCAAAAGAGTACTTGATTATCGCTGATCGTTATAGTAGTTCTAATAAGATTCATCAAGGCGGCAAAATTAAAACCAAGCAAGAATTAAAAAAATTTTTTGCCTGGCTAACTGAATTGGAAAACCGGGTTCTTGGTATTCCTAAGTCAGACTTAAACATATATTTGCAAGTTCGGCCCCAAACAGCTTATCGGTTGCTCAAAGGCGGGCAAGATCAGCATGAAAAAAGCTTGGAACACTTAATTAATGCTCAGAAAGTTCTAGAATTAATTGTCCAGACCGAACCAAATTGGCTAACCATTAATTGTGAAAAGCAAGGCCAACTTTTATCCAGGCGGCAAATTGCCAGTGATATTCGTCAACAATTAGCCCAAGCCCTGGGTTTTTAAAAATTTTATAAATTCTAACTAAAAAAATAATCATTAACCATTCTATCATGAAGCAAAGAACCAAAGTTTATCAACACGTTAAAAAAAATGATCCCAAGGTCTACAACCTAATTAGCGGAGAACTTGATCGTCAACAGCAAGGTTTGGAAATGATTCCTTCGGAAAGCTATGCCTCCCGAGCCGTGCTTGAAGCTATGGGATCTATCTTTAATAACAAATATTCCGAAGGTTTTCCTAAAAAACGCTACTACGGAGGCCAGGAATATACTGATAAAATCGAGCAACTGGCCATTGATCGGGCCAAAAAGCTTTTTCAGGTCGATCACGTTAACGTGCAACCCTATTCTGGCAGTCCGGCCAACCAAGCGGTTTACTTTGCCCTGTGCCGGCCCGGAGACAAGATTATGGGCATGGAATTAAGCCAGGGCGGCCATATTACTCATGGTTTAAAAATTAATTTTTCCGGCAAGTTTTATCAACCCATTGCTTATGGAGTTGATAAAAATGGCCGCATTGATTTTAATCAAGTAGAATCGCTTTTAAAAAAACATCGGCCCAAATTAATGTTTTCCGGGGCCACCGCTTACCCAAGAGAATATGACTTTAAGCAATTTGGCCAACTAGCCAGAAAATACAATTGTTTTTTCGTAGCCGATATCGCCCATATAATTGGCTTGATTATCGCTGGAGCGCATCAATCTCCGATTGGCTACGCTGACGTTATTACCTCGACCACCCATAAAACCCTACGCGGCCCCAGAGCCGGAATTATTATGTGCAACGGAGAAAAATCTAATCCACTTAAGCCGGTCAAGGAGGTTTCTAAAAAAAACTTACCCAGTTTAATTGATCGAGCCATCTTTCCCGGTTTACAAGGCGGACCCCATGAGCACACCATTGCGGGTATAGCGGTTGCGCTTAAAGAGGCGAGCTCGGCTAAATTTAAAAAATGGGCGCATCAAGTTGTTAAAAACGCCAAAGCCTTAGCGCAAGTATTTTCAGATAGAGGCTTTGAATTAGTATCAGGCGGTACTGATAACCATTTGGTTTTGATGGATGTTACTCCCAAAAAAATAACCGGCGCTCAAGCTGAAGAATTATTAGAAAAAATCGGTATCTCGGTTAACAAAAACACTATTCCCAACGATCCGCGACCGCCATATTCTCCAAGTGGCATCCGACTAGGCTCTCCTTGCGCTACCATCAGGAACATGAAACAAAAAGAAATGCAAATTCTAGGCACAGCCATGTGTGACGTCATGGAAAACCCCAAAAACAATCAAATTCTTAAAAAAAGCCAAAAAACCGTACGCGATCTCTGCACAGAATTCCCCATATATCCGGAGCTATAAACTAGATTCAACTAAAATGCAAAAAATTTTTAAAAAATGGAAATTATTGCTTGGCCTAGGTTTTTTGATCAGTATTGCGGGTTTAATTCTTAGCGTTTATCTTAACAAATATATTGGCATGGGCGTTGAATTCTTAGGCTTAGCCCTTTTGTTTATCGGCGCGATTCAAGGAGCGGATCAATTTCAAGCCAATGAAAATCAAAAAAGCGAACAGCAAAAAAGACAAGCGAGACAAACTATCAAAAAAATAAAAATTCCTTGGGCTAAGTATTTTTTGCTTGCCGCTATTTTAATTATCGTTGCTCAATTTTTTAACATTTTGTTAATCAGAATTGCCGTCTATTTTATTGCAACTGTTTTTTTTATTGCTGCTGCGAGTGGCTTGCAAGAAAAATTCAGCTCCCATAATAAAAAAACCCGCACCCCCAAAGATAAAACCATACAAAGATAAGATTAAATTTTTAAAAACGTTTAAAATAAGAGGTTTTATTAATTTTTTTTACCAAATTACGCTTTAAATTTTTACCCAAGCAACTAAAATTGACTTAAACCCTAAAATTTGATTAAAATAAAATAGATGATTGGCTACAATCTTGAAAGAACCAAGTATTGTTAGATTGCTTAGACCGGGGCCTTTCCCCAAATTTAAAAGCGGCTATAAAGGGCTTTTGCTGCAAAGTCTATTCTTTTAGTGTTAAAATTAATTTCAATAGTTTTCTAACAAGCAACCGTACCGCTATTTCTAAAACTAAAACATCAATTAATGTCAGATTATCCCCAACAAATAAAACCCAGAAAAATTGTGGAAGAAATGAAAAGTTCTTACTTGGATTACGCCATGGCTATTATTGTTGGACGCGCCTTACCCGATGTTCGCGATGGTTTAAAGCCTAGTCAGCGGAGAATTCTTTATTCAATGCACAAATTAGGCTTAACTCATTCAGCTAGATACCGTAAATCCGCTTTGGTGGTTGGCGACACCTTGGGCAAATACCATCCTCATGGCGATATCGCTTTGTACGAAACTTTGGTCAGAATGGCGCAGGATTTCTCCTTACGCTACATGCTGGTTGATGGCCAAGGCAATTTTGGCTCTGTTGACGGTGATGGAGCGGCTCACATGCGTTATACCGAATGTCGAATGCAGGCCATGGCAGAAGCCATGCTTGAAGATATTGAAAAAGAAACCATTGATTTTGTTGATAACTATGATGCTTCTAGAAAAGAGCCATCCGTATTGCCCGCGGCCGTACCCCAGCTTTTGATTAACGGCACCATGGGTATTGCTGTCGGAGTAGCCACCAACATTCCCCCTCATAATATCGGCGAGATTATCGACGCCACTGTTCATTTAATTGATAATCCTGAATGCGAAATCAAGGATTTAATGAATTTTATTCAAGGCCCTGATTTTCCTACCGGCGGCATTATTTACGGCGCTGAAGATATCGCCGAGGCTTATTCTAGCGGCAAGGGTCGGATTATCACTCGAGCAAAATGTCAAATAGTGGAAACCAAAAAAGGCCGCGGCAACATTATTGTGAACCAAATCACCTATCAATCAAATAAAGCCAACACTATTGCCAAAATTGCCGAGCTGGTCAAGGCCGGCAAAATTCAAGGCATTCGCGATATTCGTGATGAGTCAGATAAAGAAGGAATTCGAATCGTGATTGAATTAAAAAAAGACGCTTATCCCAAAAAAACCTTGAATCAACTTTATCAATTAACTGATTTACAAAAAAACTTTGGTTTAAACATGTTGGCTTTGGAAGATGGCATTCAGCCCAAGGTCATGAACATTAAAGAAATAATTGAGCATTACCTCAAGCACCGCGTTGAGGTGGTTACCAGAAGAACCAAACATGATTTAAGAAAAGCCAAGGAAAGAGCGCATATTCTTGAAGGGCTTAAGAAAGCCTTGGATCAAATCGATCAAGTTATTGAAACCATCCGGTCATCGCGTACTAAACAAATCGCGCATCAAAATTTAATGAAAAAATTTGCTTTCACCGATCGACAAACCGAGGCGATTTTGGAAATGAAACTCCAAACTTTAGCCGGTCTGGAACGAGAAAAAATTCAAGACGAGCTTAAACAAAAATTAGCTTTAATTCAACAGCTACAAGCTTTGTTAGCCTCAGATGAAAAAATCAAACAAGCCATTAAAAAAGAACTACTGAGCAAAAGGGATAAATACGCGGATCAGCGCAGAACCAAAGTAATCAAAGGCCAAGTTAAGGGTTTTAGCAACGAAGATTTGGTTCCCAACGAAGAAGCCATTATCATGTTGAGTCGAGGTGGCTACATTAAAAGAATGAATCCCAATACCTACAAAGTCCAAAAAAGAGGCGGGGTTGGCATAATGGGGGCCACCACCAAAGAAGATGATGTCATATATTTGATTACCTCGGCCGAAACTCATGATAATATTTATTTTTTTACCGATTCCGGCAAAATTTATGTGACCAAAGCCTACGAAATTCCTGAAGGCTCTCGGCAGTCAAAAGGTCAAGCCATTGCTAATTTTTTATCTTTAAATCAGCAAGAAAAGGTAACCGCGATTTTATGTTTGAACAACAAACAAAAAAACCCGTTGGGCCTAGAAGCGGAAAAACCCAAATATTTATTCATGG
The DNA here is from genome assembly GCA_014729795.1 of Candidatus Moraniibacteriota bacterium. Classification (GTDB taxonomy): domain Bacteria; phylum Patescibacteriota; class Minisyncoccia; order CAIUEV01; family JAHKAQ01; genus WJJI01. Next base: position 6,923 of record WJJI01000002.1, on the reverse strand, counting down.
TTACCAAATTCGGCAAGATCAAAAAAACCAAACTTCAAGCTTTTGAAAATTTGCGAAGCTCTGGTATTTATGCCATTAAACTAGCGGGTCAAGATGTGCTTTGGTGGGTTAAACCCACCTATGGCGATGATGAAATTATGCTTGTGACCAGCCAAGGACAATCAATCCGTTTTAGCGAAAAAGACGTACGCGTCATGGGTCGAACCGCGAGCGGCGTTAGAGGCATAAAACTGAAAAAAAATGATTTTATTGTGGGCATGGATACTATTAAAAAAACCGACAATCCAGACCAAGAATTAGAAATTATAGCCATCACTGAAAAAGGTTATGGTAAAAAAACCAGTTTAAAACGCTACAAAAAGCAGAAAAGAGGCGGCAGCGGTATTAAAACTATGAGAATTACCGCTAAAAATGGCCCAATCAAACATGCTTCTATTGTGGATAAAAAATTAGACCAGGCAGATTTAATAGCGACCTCCAAAAAAGGCACTGTGATTAGAATTCGTGCCAACGCCGTTCCTTCTTTGGGCCGCGCCACTCAAGGAGTAAAAATTATGAGATTAAGAAGCGGAGATGAACTGGCTCAAGCAGTGGTTATTTAAAAACTTCCCAAAGCGCGTAAGTTATAACTTGAAAAATTAATTAAAAAGTGTTTAATTAATAATAGTAAACAAATTAAATCATTTCATCCATAAATAACAATTAATTTAAAAAAAATATGTTTGGCAAAAAAAAGGACCAACAAAAAGACTCTCAGAACAACAAAGGGTTTTTTTCTAAACCTCAACAAGTTCCCAATAATCAACAACAACAGCAACAACAACAGCAACAGCAACCCCAGCAACAGGGAGGCAATCAAAACCCTCAACAAAAGGGGAATAAATTCGATTTAAGTTTTGGCAAAAACAAAACCGAGCAACCTCAAGATTCCAGAACAGTGGACACTATTGAAAGTAATGCTGCTCAAAATCAGGGTTTAAAAAAAGTTATTGGCATTGGTATCGGCAGCGTGGTTGGAGCCATTAACTACACCAAGCAAAACTATGGCAAGACCCTAACTCGAGAACAAATCACTCGATACGCGGAAAAATACAATTCTATCTTAAAAAACAAGGACCATGAAAGAAGACAAGCCACCGCGGACTTAGGTGAAAAATACAGCAAGCTAGCCGAACTATTTGATAGCGAAGATGACACTCGCAAGCAACAAGCAGACTTGATACCGCAAATCACTCAATCAATTGACAATTTAATCCAAAAATCCAAGGAATATAGCCAAATGGATCCGGAAGATCCCCTACACGACGCTACCGTACCAAGACTAGAAAAGACAAAATCAAACTTAAATGATTATTTAAACGTGATTAAGCGGTAATTATTATTTAAGAATCAACCCGATTAGTAAGCAAGGTTTAGTTATATAAAAATCAAAAATGCAGGAATTTCACGGTCAATTTATTGAACCGGAAAAAATCGCCAAACAACTTGATTTAAAGCCCGGCGAAAAAGTAGCCGACCTAGGATGCGGCCCAGGTTTTTTTGTAATGGAAATCGCTAAAATAGTTGGCGATGAAGGTAAGGTTTTCGCGATTGATATTTTAGCAAAACAACTTGAGTCCGTAGAAAGCCTAGCTCGAACCAATTTTTTATTTAACATCGAGACCCTTCAGCTTAATATCGAATCCGAAGATAGTTTGAAAAAACTGCTCAAACACGGACAGATGGATAAGTTGATCATTTCCAATGTGTTAAGCGAAAACCAGAATAAAAGCGATATCATTAAAGAATGCTTAAAGCTATTAAAGCCGGGAGGCGAATTAATAATAATTGATTGGCAGAAGAATCAGTTACCAATGGGACCCAAAGCGGAAATGATGGCCGATCCCTTAAGGGTGTTAGAATTTTGTAAAAAATTGGGCTTAAGCTTAAAGAAAGAAATAGATACCGGACAATTCCATTGGGGTTATATCTTTTCCAAATAAAGAATCTTTTATAAAAAATACTAAAAAATGAAATTACAAAAACCAAAAATCAAAAAATGTTTAAAGCGCCTACAAGTGGGTACTTTAGCCATTTTTTTACTTTGCTTAACCGCCGGGTGTGGCTTAAAACAAAAACCCCTTCCTGCTATTGATGAACTGGTAGTTTGGGGAGTCTGGGATGATTCAGATGTCATTGATGGTTTTGCGGAAAATTATATTGATCAGAATCCCAACATTAAACAAATTACCTACCGTAAGTTTCCAATTGAAGAATATGAAGACGAGCTGATTAGAGCCTTTGCTCGCGATCAAGGACCGGATATTTTTTTAGCTCACCACACTTGGCTGAAAAGACACGGCGAATTCATGATCGGCCTTGAGCAATCCAGGCAAGTCTACAACCAAGCAATACAGAGTCTTGGAGGGTGCCAGAAACCGCCTTCCATTGAGCAACCCTTGATCAGCGAACGAAACTATAAAGAAGCTTTCGTGGACGTGGCTTATCAGGACTTTGTTTCCAACGGAGAAATATACGGCATTCCTTTAGCGGTTGATACTCTGGCTCTATATTATAATGAGGATTTATATAAAGAAATTAATGAGTTTTATCCACCCACAACTTGGGAAGAATTGGAAAAAATTTCCAGAAAATTAGCTAAAATCGATGAGTTTGGCAATATCAACCAAGCTGGTATAGGTATGGGTACGGCCAGAAACGTGGGCCGACCCGGCGATATTCTCGCCATGTTGATTATGCAAAAAGGCAGCGATATTGTTGATAGAAAAACGCTAAGCGTGGAAATCACTCAAAAAGCTCGCGGTCCTGCTGGTCAATTAATCAATCCTGGACTGCAAGCCCTGGAGTTTTACACCGGCTTTGCCGACGCTAGTCACCCTAACTATACTTGGAACCCAAGAATGCATCACTCCACCGACTTATTTCAAGAGGGTAAGTTAGGCATGATTATCAATTATACCTTTGCGGTTGATTTATTAAAATTAAAAGCACCCAAGTTAAATTTTAAATTAGCCAAAATTCCGCAATTTCAGGGAGCGAGTCCGGAAAACAAAATTACCTACGCTAATTATTGGGGCTATGTGGTTGCTGGTAAGTCTGCCCACAAAAGAGCCAGCCTACCCATTGAAGCTTGGAAGTTTTTACTATATTTAGGCCAAAAAGAGCAAATTCAAGCTTATGTTGAGCTAACCAATCGACCACCTTCTCGCCGAGATGTGATTGAAGAACGCAAAAACGATCCTGACTTTGGGGTTTTTGCCGAACAAGCCTACAAAGCTAAAAGTTGGATTCAGCCCAACGAACACCGGGTAAATCAAATTTTTAAAAAAAACATCGAGGATGTGGCTTTAAACAAGCAAGAACCAGAAGATGCCGTTAATAACATTGAATCCAATATTCAAGTTTTAATAGAAAAGAATTTTAATAGGTAATAATAAAATCAATGTCAAAAAAAAAGAATCTTTCATTTTTTCTTATTAGCGTAATTATGTTTTGTTTTTTTGCGTTTATCCCGACCAACGCAAGCTCAGGTATTATTGAAAATCCGCGCCCCCAGGTACCTGCTTCACAACGCTTAGTATGGGTTCTTGAGGACTTGGGGATAGACCCTTACTATATGACTCTTCGAGACTGGCAGCGGGTTTTTAAAGACCCCGAACTTTTAGTAGAAAATCTGAGCCTGGCGCAAATCAACCAAATACTGCTTGACGCGGGTATTTTAACCCAAGAAACAATTTATAGAAACATAAACGATGGCGTGGCCTTAGCCGGAGTAAACCCCGGCGCGATAATGTGGGAAGAGTTTCAATATTTACCTAACCCGGTGCTGGACGCGCCGGTAGGGGAAATGAATTTAAGGGATCTTGAATATATTTTAATGTATGCCGGGATTTCTCCAGCTAACACTGAATTGGAAAACTTTTTAGCCGGTTTAAGGTTAAGCGGAGCCCTACCTGAACATATTAGAATAGAAGATGCTATATATCGGATTGATCGAATCAAAAATTATCCCATGGATACGAGTATAAGTGATTTTGTTGATTTGGTTTCCGATCTGGGTCTTGATACGATTTTCAGTCAAGATCAAGACCATTATCAAGACTACAGTCTTCAAAATATTGATGCTATGGTTCAGGAAATGATTGATCAAGGTATGTCTCCGGAAGAAATTGATCAATATTTAAGAGACAGAGGCATCATTACGGAAACTGTTACAGTTGACCCTGATTATATAGGAGCGGTTTTTAAACAAAACGCGACTTTATATGAAGCCGAACAGAAATTTAATGAAATAAGCCAAGAAGCCGGTGTTAACAATGAGGCCATGATGTATGCTTTACAGGAAATTTACGCCGATCCCCATATGACCGAATCAGAAAAAAAACTAGCGGTTAAAAATACTTTAATTTCATTTGGATATGAAAATGAAGCTAAATATTGCGCCATTCCTACCGCTTTTTTTCTCCCGGAAACTCGGTTTATTCAAGGAGTTCATGCTTCTGATGACTTAAAAAATATTTGCGAAGAAATTCAAAAACAGATGGAGGAAGCAGAGCGATTAAAGTCACTACAACAACAACTTGAAGCTCTTTCTGGCGGCTCGATTCCAAATGCAGGATATACCACCACAGGCGCTATGAGCCCCACCGGCGCTGGCGCTGCCGGTTCGGTTTCCGCCGGAGTCACTTCTAACTTGTTTAATCCCTTGCAAAAAATTTTACAAGAATTTGGTAATCAGCCCAAGATGCAGTTAGCAGGCTTTATCGGAGTAATTTTAGGAGGATTAATGAAAATTTTAATTGGGTTAACATTAATTTTTTTAGTTATTGGCGGGATAATGTATATGCTAGCCGGTGGTATCCAAGCCAGAATGGAGAGCGCCAAAAAGGTTATCTTTTATTCAATATTTGGTTTTGCTCTAGCCGCTGGTGCCACCATTATTTTAACCGAAATTGCTATCGCTTTAGGCGGTTTAACCGGCGACTTAAATAGTTTATTCGCCATAAGTCCAAAAATCAAAGAGGTGATTGATTCAGTACCGGAAAAAGGTATGTCCGCTGTCTTAACCAATGTTTTGAATTTATTACTAAAACTTTTGGGCATGTTTGGAGTTATTGGGATCATTATCGGTAGTTTATGGATGCTGGGTTCCGGCGGCAAAGAAGAACGTTATCAGCTTGGCGTAAAAACCCTCTATTATTCTATCGTTGGTTTATTGGTTGCTATCGGATCCATGGTTATTGTTAAACAAATTGAAAATCTGATTCAATGATCAAAAAGCATTATCAAAAAATTATTGGAGCGGCGTTGTTTCTTTTGTTGGGTTTAGGGTTAATTTGGAATTTGAATCTCAATTTTAGTGGGCAAAAATTGATTCCCACGGCGCAGGCTAAAACCGTTAACATTAAAATTGTAAATTGGCTTAAAAGCGATGAATTTGAACAAGTCTTGATCAATATTTTGGCAAGACTCAGGACTTTTGTAGCCGCCCTTGCCATTATTATGTTCGTAATTGCCGGTATCATCTATGTTTTTTCTCAGGGAGAGGAAAACCGGGTCACTTTGGCTAAAAAAATGATAATCGGCGCTGTTATTGGATTGTTAATTATTTTAGCCGCGGAAAGTATCCTAAAAGAATTATACACCATCTTTGATCGCGATGATTTACCGACAGAAATTAAGGGAGCCAAGGAAATTTGGGTGTATGTTCAAAATATTTTGAACTTACTCTTGTCATTATTGGGAATGATTGGTATAATTAGTTTAATTTACGCAGGCGTAGTTTATTTAACAAGCGGCGGCAATCAAGAACGCGCTGAAACAGCCAAAAAACAAATGATTTACTCCATTATTGGCTTGTTCGTCGCAATTGGCTCAATGATTATCGTTAAACAAATTGATAGTTTATTAAAATAAAAATGAAAACAAAAAACCTACTACAATATAAATTTATTCCAGCATTTTTCCCAGGCAGTAAACTGGTAGCGTCAAAACCATGGGAAGAATCACTTAACAAATTAGATGAAACCGGCCTGCCAGGAAAGAATAGCACAATCCCGGAAATAATCATCAGGGTAATGGAGATCCTCTTGTTATCTTTAGGTTCGTTTGCTATTATAGGATTTGTAGTTTCCGGAATTATTTATTTAACCGCGGCCGGTAATCAAGAAAGAATGGAAATGGCCAAAAGAGCAATGTATTACTCCATCATTGGAGTAATTGTAGGCATGGGCGGCTATTTTGTGGTCATGGCCGTTCAAAGGTTATATGAAGGCAATAAAAGCACACCACCCCGTTACAGCGTTTAAAATTTTTCTGAAAGACACTGGTAAGAAATTTGAAAAAACAAGTATTATTTTTTTATGTTTTGTTTTGATTTTTCATAGGATGATGTTTAGAAATTTTTGATTTAATTGACTCATATGGGAATACACATCAGGTTTATTAAAAAAATAATAACTTATGAAAAACTCATAACCAGCCTCCCTAAGTTGGCCTCATATTTCGACTTAGCGTTTAAATAAATTTAATAAATTTTTAAAATATAAATCTATGTCAAAAATCAAAAAACAATTAACCAAAATAACAATAGCCGCAACCGCTATTTTAACAATGACCGCCAATAAAGCATCTTCAACAAAGAGCTGGAATAAATCATTGAATCATGTAGAAAACACCGGCATACCCGGGAAGAATGCCTCGATTACCGGCACTTTAAGAGCCATTGCCGATGCCTTTCTGTTAGCCTTGGGCTCGTTTGCTGTGATTGGCTTTGCCCTATCCGGAATTTTATATTTAACCGCGGCCGGTAATGAAGACCGAATGGAAACAGCCAAAAGAGGCATGATCTACTCCATCATTGGAGTAATTGTAGGCATGGGCGGCTATTTCGTGTTATACGTGGTGGATAAAATGTACAGAGG